>JAKATV010000539.1 GCA_021818565.1 Planctomycetota bacterium | reverse complement strand
TACATTACGGATGAACGTCGCCCGGAAATATTGCCACGCCGCGAGCTGGGGGGCTGATAAGGCCGGTGTGGCGCAAGTTGGAAACCCGGTGCGCCAAGCGCACTAAATTCTATCCTTAAAAAGTGATAAATCCTGACCTAAGTTATTGCAGGCTTGCTGAAATTCCATTCCCGGCATATATTTTCGTACATTGGTATTTGTTTAGTTTCATATACGGAGGTATCCACCGATGCCACAGCAACTCAACAGTGTACGGAAACTCTCTCGCAGAACCTTTTTGGCCGCCTCCGGCGTCGCCGCCGCCTGGGCCATAACAGGCTGCAAGAGCATGTCCGGAACGGATGTCAGCAGCCTGCCTAAGAAAAGTGCCATGTATAAAGCACTTTTCGGCACTCTGCCCGATGGCCGGAAGGTGTATCAGTACACGCTGACGAATTCCAATGGGATGATTGTGCAACTCATTACTTACGGCGCGCGTCTGCAGCGTATTCAGGCGGCGGACCGCAACGGCACACCGGGTGATGTTATCCTTGGTTTTGATAATCTTGCTTCTTATGCCACGCATCACGCGATGGATCCCTATTTTGGTGCCACCATCGGCCGTTATGCCAACCGCATTGCCAATGGCAAATTCACCCTCAATGGCACAACCTATCATCTGCCAATCAACGATACGCCCTATCCCAACACCCTCCATGGCGGGCCACACGCCTGGGACCAGAAAGTCTGGACGGCCACGGAAGTTACCGAACTGGGCGCACCGGGCGTGCGCTTTAATCTTTTCAGTCCGGCGATGGAAAACGGATTCCCCGGCGATGTGGAAGTCGCGGCCACCTACACGTTGAATGAAAAAAATGAATTGCACGTCCACTTCCGCGCCAACGCGGACGCACCGACGGTTATTAATATGTGCAATCATGCCTACTTCAATTTAAACAAACCCGGCACCCGGGTTCTTGATCATGTTGTCACCATTAATGCCGATCATTACACGCCGGTCAACAAGGTTCTTATTCCGACCGGGAAAATTGCGCCGGTGGCCGGCACACCGTATGATTTCCGCAAGCCCGTGCAGTTGTCAACACGCTTGAAACCCGCCTACCACGGAACATCCAACATCGCATTTGATGAAGTTCCCTATGGCTATGACATGAACTGGTGCCTGAACAATCAGGATGAAACCAAACTCGCGTTCGCCGCTCGAATTCAGGAAGCCAAAACCGGCCGCGTGTTGGACTGCTACACCACGCAACCGGGAATTCAGGTTTATACCGGAAACTTCCTGAATGGAAAAATCAAAGGCATCGGCGGTCATTATCCATACCATGGCGCGATCACCTTGGAAACGCAGCATTATCCCAATTCCCCCAATCAACCGAATTTTCCGTCCACGGTTCTAAACCCTGGGGAAGCCTACTTCCAGCGGACGGTTTACAAGTTCAGCACCATGTAATTAACCCCGCTGACACAAAAGCATTTATTCACTGAAGCCGATCAGGACACCTGATCGGCTTTTTTTGCTATCCGAACCGGCCATACCCCGCTACAATCGCCCCTCTATGAAGATTGTCGGATTATTGGTGGAATCATCGCGTGGCTATGGCCGCGGACTGCTGCGCGGCGTAGCGCGGTATGTGCGGGCGCATCGCGGATGGTCCATTTTGCATCAGGAGCGATCTCTTGCCGATGCGCCGCCACCCTGGTTGCGGGCCGGCATGTGCGATGGACTGATCGCCCGCATTGAGCGGGCGTCATCGATGGAGTTGATCCTTAAGCAGGGCATTCCCACCGTGGATTTGCGCGGCCTGCACTGGGCTGCCGGAATTCCACGGATTGTGGTCAATGACGAAAGCGTTGCGAAAATGGCAGCCGATCACCTGCTGGAGCGCGGGTTCCGCCATTTCGCGTTCTGCGGGTTTGCCGGAGCCGAGTATTCCGTGCGCCGACAGGCGGCATTTACCGATTACCTGAGGACAACGCACCACACCAGCGCCAATTATCAATTGCGAACGTCCTTGCGCCGCAACAATACCAGCAATGTCGAATCTTCAGCACTCATGCACGAAGCGGGTCTAAGCCGTTGGCTTGCCGCCCTGCCGCGCCCCTGCGGCATTATGGCGTGTAACGACATTTGCGGTCGGCAGGTGGTCAATGCCTGCCGGGTACGGCAAATTCCCGTTCCCGAAGAAATCGCAGTCATTGGCGTAGATGATGACGAAGTGCTATGCGAATTAGCCGATCCACCACTGACCAGCATCGCCCTGCCCACCGAAAAAATCGGATACGACGCCGCCGCCATGCTGGCCCACATGATGGCCGGCCATGCGCCGGACCGCATGGAAACACGCGTAGATCCTCTGGGAGTCATTCGCCGATTATCTACCGATATTGTCGCTACGGATTCGCCGGTGATTTCCAAGGCCATTCGGTACATACGTGACCACGTTTCCGACGGCATTACTGTGGAAAATGTTCTGGACCATCTTGCGGCACAAGGGGTAGGTGTTTCACGCAGCACCCTGGAGCGGCGTTTTACCGAATTTTTGGGACGCTCACCGAAAGATGAAATTCTCCATGAGCGTGTGAACCGCGCCCGACATCTGCTGCTGGAGACCACGTATCCTCTGGGCCAAATCGCCCGCCTGGTCGGCCTGCGCCGCACCGAACAGTTGATTTCCCTGTTCAAAGCCCGCACCGGCATGACCCCCGGTGCCCTGCGCAAAACGCTTTGCTAAATGTCACACCAGCATCTCAAACCAATCCATCTCGCATCCGCGTTAGCCGCGCGATCTACGACCCAACTGCTGCCTGCTGGGTCAAACTGGAATCGGCAATCGGTTTGGTTCGGTGAAACGATGTATCCGTCACAATTGATAGCGCCAATCCGATCAGGGCCATAATCGGGATGCAGTCATATCCCACCATGTGCACCAACCAGCCGGCCAGGTATGTGCCCGCCACCGTACCTACGCCGTTGGCCGCGTTGTTTAACCCCTGGGCAGCGCCTTGACTGATGGGGCTTAACTCTGAAGTTAATTCCGTGCCGGTAACACTCAAGACGGGCCACGCCAGCACC
>JAKATV010000122.1 GCA_021818565.1 Planctomycetota bacterium | reverse complement strand
GCGGGCAGTCAATAAGTAGAAAATCGTAATCCAGCGCCTTGGCGGCGGCCATTTTGCGAAGGCGTGATTCACGCTCCGGGAGATTGACCAGTTCCACTTCCGCCCCGGCGAGGTCCGGCGTCGCCGGGACCACCCACAGTTTATCCACCACCGGATACAGGGCATCCGCCAGCGGCAGTTCCTGACACAGGACATCATAAACGGAATGCTTCACCTTGTCGGATTCCAAGCCAAGATGAAAGGAGAGATTGGCCTGAGGATCCATATCAATGAGGATCGTCTTTTTCCCAACCGCCGCCAAGGCTGCCCCGAGGTTTACCGTGGTGGTAGTTTTGCCCACGCCACCTTTTTGATTGAATAAAGCAATCGTTCTCATATACATCGCAGTGTATCCGATTCCGTCCAACTGCGAAACAGCCCTTCTTTTGGCCTTACGGATAATCCTGTCCGGTGGGCCTTATAACCAGTTCGTTGAGATGTACGTGCGGGGGTTGGCTGACGATAAAACCGATGGCTCGGGCCACATCTTCGGCGGAGAGCACTTTGCCGAACCGGGCGATGGATTTGTTGAAGTTTTCATAGGTGTATCCGGCAACTTCCTGAAATTCGCTTTCCACGATACCCGGTTTGACGGTTGTAACACGCACGGACCGGCCGGCAACTTCGCGACGTAACGATTCAGCAATCGCGGCGACAGCCCATTTGGTGGAACCATAAAACCCGCTGAAGGGAGAAATATTGTGGCCGGATACCGAGCCTAAAACCACAATATCTCCGGACTGTTTTTCGACCATGATTTTGGCGGCGCTGCGCATCAAATAGGCCGCCCCGAGCACATTGAGTTTGTACAGGGATTCCCATTGCGTTTGATCGCTGGTCAATACACCGCCGGCCAGACCGCGACCGGCATTGACGATGACAATATCAAGCTGACCGGTCCATTGCATGGCCTTGGAAAGCAACTGATCGATATGGGCTTGTTCTCCGGCATCGCCGGCCAGCACCAAAGCTTTTCCGCCGGCGGCGAGAATTGTTTCAGACAATTCCGCCAGGCGATCGCCACGCCGGGCGGTAAGGACAACGCCCGCCCCCTGCCGCGCCAGTTCCAGTGCCGTCGCCCGGCCGATACCGGCACTGGCACCGGTAATGATCGCTGTTTTTCCCTTGAGTGGTTGTGTCATGGTACATCCTTTATCGGTGGGTGATTTTCAAAAGTGCCGCCGCCGGCCCATTGTTATTCTCATCCGGTTGATTTTTTTGCCGCGGATTGCAACTGATCCACCACAGCGCACCGTTGTGGCTTTCCGGCACGGCAGAGTTTTAAATCCGCCGCCAGAACTTTTTCCAGGCGCTGAAGTTCACTGATTTGCGATTGCACCATTTTCAAACGATGCTCAATAAGTGCGCCCACGCGACGACATTGTGATGCGGCACCAAGGCCAGTTGGGACTTCCAACATAACGCGGATGTCGTTTAGTGAGAATCCGGCGTTATGGGCCAGCTTAATGAATCGCAGTCGCTCCAGTGAGCTTTGGTCATACCAGCGGTAATTGCTCATCGTGCGGCCCGCCGGCACAATAAGCCGTTTGCGTTCATAGAATCGTATTGTGGTCGTTGGTAAGTCCGCAGCCTTCGCAAATTGACCAATGTTGTAACGCACTTCTGACATCAAGAATAATCATACCAGCCAGGAGTCTTTCCGAGTAATGGCCGGGACAAGGCTGCACGACTTCGACAGTTACGGGGAAATTACGGACCGCGTAGCGGGGCATTTTTCGCCGATGAGATCAAGGTTGTTTTATATCCGATACCGCTGATGCGTTTGGCAACGCTTTGTGGGTCAAAACCGGCGGCGGCCCGTACTTGAGCGGTGCCATGCTGATATGAGACGGTGGCTTTTTTTACGCCGGGCATTTTGGCAATCGCCGCCTGCAAACCGTCGGCACATTCCTGACAGTCCATGCCCTTAATCCGATAGGCATAAAGCCGAAATTGGGTCATAGCGGCGCTGGTGGCATTGGCGGCCATCGTCTTGGCGGATGGCACTTTTGCCACGGTCTGTGCCAGCGAACTGGAATTCACTGATGTTTTTTTGCCACCCGCGCCCATGGCTTGCAGCAGCGGGGCGCTGTAATAGGGGAACGTGGCAAACGCCAGCACCAGTGCGGCGGACACCCACAACATCACACGGTTGAAACGTGCCAGACCACTTGGCGCACAGACTTCACCCGGTGTGCAACTCGCCTTCCGGCGGTAGCTGAAGTAAAAGCCAAGGCCCAAGGCCGCGACGGCGATTACGACAAATAACCACCGCGCACCGACAATAAACTT
The DNA here is from genome assembly GCA_021818565.1 of Planctomycetota bacterium. Lineage (GTDB taxonomy): Bacteria > Planctomycetota > Phycisphaerae > WQYP01 > WQYP01 > JAMDCX01. The sequence goes on along the minus strand of JAKATV010000122.1, from coordinate 750 downwards.
GGACAACCCCGCAGCCGATACGCTAAGGCCCAGTAGCGCCAATGGCAACCAGCAGCAGGCGGAAGAAAGTACGGCCGCCGCAATGGCCACCGCACCGGCGGACCAGGTTTTCGGCGCGTTCCAGCCCGGATTCGTGCCGGGCAATGCCGTCTTGGGCGTGCAGCAATTTTCACCCGTGTTATCAGATTGATTATGCGTGTTCATCATGCACCTCTTTCTAAACAGACTATTTATGTGGCGCAGCAACTTAATTGCGCAACATCTTTACCAAAAGTAATCGCCGCCAGTTTGATTCCTTCGCTCAGTGTCAAATACGCATGGAAACTGTTGCGCAGTTGCGTAACTGAAATGCCGAATTTGATCGCCATGGCCAATTCCATCAGTAGTTCCGCGCCTTCCGGAGCCAGAATTCGGGCACCCAGCAGCAAATCTGTTTTCTTATCGCGAATCAGTTGGATCAGACCACGCGTGTCACGGGCGGCAATAGCGCGTGGGACATGGCTCAAAGGCAACGTGGCAACCTCAGCATCATGGCCTGCCGCAACAGCCTGCCGCTCATCCATGCCCACACCGGCAACCTGCGGATCGGTGAAGATCACCCATGGCAACGCGGTATAATCCGCCACCCGATCCGCTTTGGTTAGCATGTTTTCTACCGCCAGCGCGCCTTCGTAGGCCGCCGTGTAGACAAACATATTCTGTCCCAGTACATCTCCCGCCGCCCAAACGCCGGGCAACGTGGTTTGCAGC
>JAKATV010000504.1 GCA_021818565.1 Planctomycetota bacterium | reverse complement strand
AGCATTGGCTGATTCCAATGTGGGTGGCTCAATAACGCAGATCAAATTATCAATGCCAAATGTTTCCGCGATCTGCCGGTTGTATACGCGTACCGCTTCGGCAGCGCAGCGATGACCGGATGGATGGGCATTGGCCACCAGAGCGTTGCCGGCGGCGATCATATTAATCGTATTGGCGCTAAGGGTCGGTATCGAATGCGTTACCGGCGTTACCACACCGATTACGCCCCAAGGGGCCATTTCATCTAGGGATATGCCATTATCCCCGCTGTGTGCCGCCGTGCGGATAAATTCCACCCCCGGCACTTTGGTCAACAGATGGAGTTTAGCTATCTTATGATCCAGGCGGCCGACTTTGGTTTCATCCAGTTCCATGCGCGCCCACGCGTCCGCGTTCTGCACCGCAATTTTCTTGATCAGCTTGCATATGCCGTCCCGGACTTCCATCCCCGCTTTGGCCAGTTGCTGTTGCGCCCGCGAAGCCGCTTCCACCGCCTCACCGGCGGTTTTGAATATACCATTGGCTCCGCCGGAAGTTTTTACACCACCCGTCGTGCCCAGTCGCTGGAGAACTTCACGAACCACAGATTCAACAAGTGCGGATTGATCCATAATTATCCAAACCCCATCAACGGGATTTTCCTTTTATCACGGCCCGCCAGCTTCCAATCTCAAATTCCAATCTTGAATTTGAAAACGGAAATCCTGGCGGCGACATTCCCAGCATCTGACAATTTCAAATCTGAAATTTCAAATTTGAAATCTCGGGTGCGGGGCATCAAACCTTTACGGTCTCTTCATGCGGACGGGCAATCACGGAGGTTGCCGCGATCTGACCCAATTTGCTTCCGGCGGCGGCACCGGCTTCCACCGCGGCTTTCACCGCTGACACGTCACCGGTAAAAGTGATCGCAACCAGACCGTTACCCACGCGATGCTGCCCTACATACTGCACATTGGCGGCCTTGAGTGCGGCATCCGCGGCTTCGATGGCGGCGATAAGGCCCTTGGCTTCAATCATGCCGATTGCTTGTTGTGACATTGTTGGACTCCTAAAAAAATAACCATTATCCATGAACCGACGCGACCCGCGGTCGCGGCTTGTGTGCGTTGCTTTGCAAGGCCCAAACGGTCTGCCGGGCCACAATAAGTTCTTCATTCGTCGGCAGTATCCAAATCTGCACTTTGCTTCCGGGGGCGTCTATGCGGTGCTCACCTTTTGCCTGATGATTTTTCTCGGTATCCAGCACAATGCCCGCGTATTGCATGTCGGAAATAATCCGTTCGCGAATATTTGCGGCGTTCTGACCGATGCCGCCGGTAAATACCACTGCGTCGGCCCCGTTAAGCACCGCCAGATACGCCCCGATATACTGCCGCACCGATTCCACAAAAATATCCAGTGCCAGTTGCGCCTGTTTGTTCCCCCGCCCTGCGGCCTGTTCCACATCGCGGCAATCCGAACTGACCCCGCTGACTCCCAGCAATCCGCCCTCTTTCCCCAGCTTCTTCCAGATTTCTTCCAGCTTCAGACCGGCCTGCAACAACTTCAGCAACGCAAACGTATCAAAATCACCGCAGCGTGATGCCTGCGGCAGGCCGCTTTGCGCTGTCATGCCAAAACTATTGGCCACACTCTTCCCGTGGTGCGTGGCATTCACACTGCTTGAACCGCCCAGATGCACGGAAATAATTTTGTTTGCCTGCGGATTTAATTCCGCCATGCGCGTCGCGGTGTAGCGGTGCGATGCGCCATGAAATCCATAGCGGCGGATGCCCAGTTTTTCCGTCCACTCATAAGGAATCGCATACGCCTGCCGATGCAATGGAATGCTCTGATGAAACGCCGTTTCAAATGCCGCCACCTGCGGAATCCCCGGCAGTCGCCGGGCAAATGCCCGCATCGCCGCGATGTAGGGCGGATTGTGGGCCGGCGCTACATCCGCAAATTGCTGCATCACATCCAGCACATGGTCATCCACCTGCACCACTTCCAGCGGACCACCATGTACCGCCTTAAACCCGATGGCGTTGACGTCTTCCATTTTTTCAATCACGCCCGCCCGCACCAGTTCATGTAGATGCAGTTCAATGGCCGCGCCATGATCGGGCAATTGCGCGCTACCCGTGAGTTTGGATTTGCCCGTCGGCGTAAAAGTCCACGCACTTTCCGACAGGCCAATGCGATCCGCCGCGCCTTCCGCCAGAACGCGCTCGCCCGCAGCCATGTCGAAGAGCTTGTACTTAAAGCTCGTGGAACCCAGATTGGCAACCAGAACAATCATCAGAAATCCCAAACAACACTATTAAGGTCGGCATCAGATCGACCAAAGATTCCGACACCACATTGCCCATTTAGCCGCGGGTGCTTGCACCACGCGGCAATCGTTCAGCGACACGCCGCTCATCACTGAATTAACGATCCCGTGCTCGCGGCCCTATCGCGTCATAGAGCACCGTGGCAATAACCCGGTGGTTAATTCGCGACACCGCATCCACCAACAAATGAACCATCCGGTGCGGTTAAATCGCGGCTCAAAAGTTTTCCATCAACCCTTCGGTTGGCCGGGCAATCACATGCGATGCGATCAGTTCACCGGTCTTTTGCGCTGCTGCCGCGCCGGCTTCCACCGCCGCCTTGACCGAACCGACATCACCTTTGACGATCACCGTCACGTAGGCTCCGCCGATCTGAATGCTTTTCACCAGCGATACATTCGCGGCCTTCAGCATGGCATCCGTGGCTTCCACGATGCCGGTCTGACCCTTCGTTTCAATTAATCCAAGTGCGTGTGCCATAATATTGGCTCCTAAAAAAGTTTTGTCTTAACCTGTAACAATCCACAGGCAATGCTACTTAAGCCCAACTAGCTTCAGTGCTCCAACCCCTGGGGCGGAGCGGGCCATCCCGGTTGCGTCATTGCCGGAAGCATTACTTCTTTGCCGGAACGCCTGCCGCCGCTGCGGTCTTGCTCTTGGGCAATACATTGGCCAAATCTTCATGCGGGCGGGCAATCACATGCACCGCCAGCACTTCACCAATTTTTCCAGCGGCTTCCGCGGCCGCATCTACGGCGGACT
>JAKATV010000428.1 GCA_021818565.1 Planctomycetota bacterium | reverse complement strand
GCTTCGGGAGACGGGTGGATTCACACACCGCCGCGGGGGCCCTTGCGGTGATGGCAGAAGTGTTAATTCACTGCGACCTTGCAGAGCAATAATACTAAGACACGCGGCCAGAGATCGGGCAAAATCAAATTTGCGCGGTGTTCCCAGAGTCATGCTGGCCGAGCAATCCAGGGCGATTGTCACACGCATGGCATGTTGGGCGTAAAATAATCGCACCACAAGCTGATCGAACTTGGCCAACTGCCCCCAATCCAAGTGTCGCAGATCGTCTCCCTGCACATAAGCTCGAGAGTCCGCGGGATCAATGCTCAGGCCCCGGCGATTGCTGTGCTGCCCGACAAACGGCACCGAGTGGCGTGCCGCAGTGGGATCAATGGCCAAGTGCCGCAGCAGCGTCAGCAGTTTGCGATCAGGCCAGGGTGCGTCGGGCGGTGCCATCGGGTATTCTCAATACATACGAATCGTAAAAGCTTCCTTGTTGTGTCTCCCGCTATCGCCGCGAGACATAATCATTACTCGGACAGCAGTAGTGTAATACGCGCCCCCGCTATTACCAACTACCCATTGCCAGCCATAGCTAACCGGGCGTGGCCATATTTCCGGGCGGGGTCAATATTGTCGTTTAATGGGTGGGATCGCGCCGATGATATCCGGAACTGCCGGCCGCGGCGGGTTCGCTTTTCGCGACGCGGCGGCAAATTAAATGTGTCGGCTAACATCACAGATGAGGTCGCCCGGAAAAATTGCCGCGCTCGCGGCGTTGGGCAATTTCCCGCAATTTGCTTTGTTTTGCGTGATCGGTTATCATTTCACATCATCCTTCCCGACGATGAACCCCTCAATGTTGAGTTGCTTACGCGGGAAAATTCACCGAAACCTGCGATTTAGCGTTTGCGGGATCGGTTATTCTATTGGAGCCTTATGGCGTTTTCCTCTTTCGGCCTTCATGCCGACATTCTCCGCGGCATTAAAGACCTCGCATTTACCCATCCGACACCCATTCAGACCCAGGCGATTCCGCCGGCGATGGAAGGCAAGGATGTCTTGGCCTGCGCCGCCACTGGATCGGGCAAAACCGCGGCGTTCATGTTGCCCACGATCCACCATTTAATGAATCGTCAACCACAACAGCCCCGCCGCACGGCGCGGGCGCTGGTACTGACGCCGACGCGCGAGTTGGCCACGCAGATACTTGAAAATCTTAATACGCTGGCGGTTCATACACCGATTTCGGGGGCGGTCATTATCGGCGGCATGAGCATGGGGCCGCAAGCGCACGCGTTCCGCACGGGAACGGAAATTTTAATTGCCACGCCGGGGCGGCTGCTGGATCATCTTCGGCAATCCTACGCGAAATTTGACGGCCTGGAAATTTTGATTCTGGATGAAGCCGACCGCATGTTGGATATGGGTTTTCTTCCGGATATCCGAAGAATTCTAAAGATGCTGCCCACCAAGCGGCAGACTCTGTTTTTCTCTGCGACGATGCCTCCGGAAATCCGCCAACTAACGCGCGAAATGCTCAAGGACCCGACCACGATTCAAATCGATCGGCAAACCACTCCGCCAGCCGCTATTACGCAGGCCATTTATCCAGTGGCTCAGCATTTGAAATCCGCGCTGCTGATCAAACTTCTGGAAAATCAGGGGCTGGAATCGGTCATCTGCTTTACACGCACCAAACACCGTGCCAATCGTCTGGCGGCCACTTTGGATAAAAGTCATATTTCCTGTGCGCCAATTCACGGCAATCGTTCCATGGCCCAGCGCACATCCGCCTTGGCCGGCTTTAAAGCGGGCAAATTCCGGGTGCTGGTGGCCACGGATATTGCGGCACGCGGCATTGACATCGCCGATGTTTCGCATGTTATTAATTTTGATTGCCCGCATATTCCGGAAGATTACGTACACCGCATCGGCCGAACTGGTCGGGCGTCGGCCACGGGCGATGCGTTTACTTTTGTAGCGCCGGATGAAGAATCCAACGTTCGATATATCGAAAAGGCCATTGGCAAGCGACTGCCGCGCGTGACATTACCCGATTTTGATTATGCGCAGAAATCTGTCGAAGCACTGGAAGTTCCGATCGCCCAGAGAATCGCGGCCATTCGTCAGCGAAAGGCCGATGAGCGGGCGCGGCGTGAAAAGAACTCGGCGGGCCGCCCCGATGCCCCGCGCCCTTTTGGTCGCACCGCACATCCGGATGCGGCACCGCAGGGGCAACATCCTCCAAGGCCGAATCAATTCCAACATCGCGGCGGAGCCGACAGGTCTCAACCGCGTCAACATGCGGATGCGCCAAGAACATTTCATCCAAAATCCCCCGGGCAGGGCAATCGCGCGGGTGCCGGAGAATCCGGGCGGCGTTTTGGCGGTAAGCCTAACCATCCACGATCAGGGCCTGCACGATCCGGCGGCGTGCCCTTCTGGCAACAGCGCGGTGATGGTGGTCACGGCGGACGTGGTAAGCCGGGGCGGCGTGGCCCGCGGTAATCGCGCGTTCACCACGGACTCCGTTAACTGCCAGTACCGTGCGGCCTATATTGGAAGGCCAGTCCGAGGCTTGGCGTGACAAATATGTAAGCATAGGGTGCTCGATCGCTGATTGATCCGCGCAACATCACGCCGACTTTGGCCCATGGGTCCGTATTGGTCAGGCTGTCAACTCTGGCCTCAATTACAGAATCGCCATTTACTTTTCGGCTGTACAAGTTGAACTGATCATGTTTATCCCATACATCGGAGCCGCCGCCGGTCACCGTCCAAGCCCCGCCGGATTCACGTGCGGAACCCAGTTTCGCGGGATAACCGATGTTCGCATCCGACCAGCCGGATTGCGTGCGGGTAATCGTGACATGGGAAAACCGTGCTGTGTTCAGCAGTGCGTCATTATGGGCACAAACCGCCATTCCTGCGCAAATCGCGGAGTTGCCAAATGCAATTTTCTGCGATGAGCCTAACTGCGTCCACTGCCTGCCGCCGCGGGAATAATACGCGGATACGCGGTTGCCCCGGCGCACAAGTTTAAGCCATATCGGCGTCTGGATGTCGGCCACTGTGGCTGATCCGGTATACGGGGAAATAGCGTTGCTGCGCGAATGGCCACCCCTGTGCCGGACAGCTGCTGCACCGGCATATGTAACGGAAGCCTGAGTCTGCTTGTAGGTCGAATCGTTGCTGTTGTTATTTATCACACGGTTGGAAGAGTAATCGGTGCTTTGGGCCTGCCGATCATCTTGGCTGCCGCCGCCACTACTCGACAAGAAAACCACCAATCCTGCGATAGCCATCACAAAGCAGGCCGTCCCCGCAATCCATATTTTGGCACTGACATGCGATCGACCACGATCAGCGGAGCGGTTGCGGGAACCGCCCTTCTGTGGCGCAAACCTTTCCTCAATTTTTTCCATGCGGTACGTAGCGCGATACGTCGGCCCCGATACTGCTGGGGTTGACGTTTTACTATTACCGGATCCATCTTGAACCAGGAATTCTTCCAATGAAATCCAGTGTTGCTTGTCAGAGGAAACTTCATGGCCACGGGTCAGCCGGCGACTTTGCGCCATACGACCAATGGTGGATCGCGGATATGGCCCGGTTACCTGCGATAGATATCGTGTGTAATATCTTGTGGATTCATCCGGCATGGTTAAGTCTTCTCCTGTGATCTATGCCTTGCCAAAGGATTGGTTCGAGGCGCTGCCGAGCCAGCAGTGCCCCCGGAGCCCTCTCCAGTTATGATTTATCGGCGAAATGAGAGATTCTGATAAATAGTTAGAGACGCGATAGCGCCGTCCAATATTTATTCCTAATTGCGAAATATTATTTTTTTGACATTTTTCGCATCACTGTTTCGATATTACCGTTGTACAATGAAGCATGTGGTGATGATTCGTGTTGAGGTGGTCGATGCAATTCACAAATGTAACCCGTCGTGTAGTCGTGACTTTGGCAGGGTTGGGAATTCTTCTTCCAACTTTGGCAGCCCAGGCCGCATTTTTTAATCCTAAAGCCCATATCCCGCCGCGCGCCCACCGCGTGCGCATGTCGGGTGGGGAAGCCACCGCACCGCTGCCGCTGCCCGCCACACCGGTTCGCAGGTCTGAGCATCACCGCAAGCCCGCCCCGCCGGCCCTTATCGGGATGTTAAATCTTAACGTGATTAAAGATCATCGCGTGGAGAATTACCCCACCGAAACCATTGACATTGAAACGCTCATGAACTGGACCAATTCCCAGTTGGGCCTGCACTATCGGTATGTGCAGGTGGACCCCATGAAGTTCAGTTACAGCCCTACCCAGTTACCCGTACTTTATATCACCGGCTGGACGCCACTGCCCCATTTCAGTCAGGCGGTACTGGCGCGTCTCCGCGGTTACATTACCGCGGGCGGAACGCTGCTGATTAATTCCAGTTGCGGCCGGCCGGAATTTAATCAAAGTGTGATTCAATTTGAACATGATCTATTTCCGGATCGCCCGTTCGGGCCTTTGTCGCTGGATGACGCCCTCTATCATGATCTTAACCGCATCAGCACGTTGCGCTTCCGCAAGGGCATGGGGCCCTGGAAGCAGATTCCCGCGTACCTTGATGTTATGTACATGGGTTGCCGGGCGGCCATTATTTTCTCGCCCATTGATATGAGTTGGGGCTGGAATGCCGCCGCACATCCGATTAAGGGCGGCACACTGTATGCCCAGCAGGATGCCCTTCGGCTGGGGGCTAATATCCTCACCTATGTTCTGGCTAATTTTCAATATGGCAGAGCGTTTGAAATTCAGAAAATCTATCAGCAGCAGCGCATCCCGACGCGGGATCAACTTGTTGTCGCGCAGGTGGTGAACAATGGCGATTGGAATCCCACGCCCCATGGCTTGCCCAATTTGCTGAAATTCATCGACCAGAAAACCACGCTAAGCGTGCAGTTCAAACGGCAAAAAGTCACTCTGGATTCCTTAAAAATTGGCGCGTATCCCATTCTCTATATGACCGGCCTGCGCAATTTCGCATGGACCGCCACGGAAATTAAAAATCTGCACAATTACCTGCACGCCGGCGGCGTGCTGATTGCCGATGACGCCATGGGGGCCAGTGCCTTTGACCAGGCTTTCCGCAAGGAAATCAAACTGGCACTGCCGCACCACAAGCTGCAAATGCTGCCGCTGGATTCCCCTGTCTATCACGACGTATTTAACGTGGAGCATGTGGATTATTCGGCGGTGGTGCAAAGTACCGCCCCGACGCTTCACCGCCCGGTACTTGAAGCCATCAGCATCGATGGAACGCCCGTGGTTATTTACAGCCGCCTGTCGCTTTCCAACGGTTGGGAAGATTTGCCCAATCCGTATGCCAAGGCCTATTCGACGGAAGATTCGTTGAAGCTCGGGACAAATATTCTCGTTTACGCCATGACGCACTGAGCACTGGCCTATCCCGCTTGGCCTTTGACGATAGTCGGCGTTGCGAAGGCAAGGACAGCATAGTTGGCGCACACGTCCCAATTGCTTTTGCCTTGTTTCCCGCGCAGGGAAGATGGCTGCGGTACAAACGGGGCGTGGCAATTTTTCCGGGCAGGGGCAGAAATTTGCTAATAGAGGCCTAAATTCAGGGCTGAGTCTCGGTCTCCACAAAGCAAAAGCGGGTGAGGACACCCGCGGTCCCAGGGATATCCGGAAAAATTGCCACACCCGTACAACGGATTTACTCACCTGTTTGTGCCATTGAGAGATCGCGGGAGTATATTTGACCAATTGGCCCGCAGGGGTTCAGCGGTGTAGCGGTTATCACTTACAGCGTGACGGGAATATTGCGCCGATAGGTTTCAAACAGGGCCATAAATTCGCTGTTGAATACAAAATTAAATTCCGGAAATTTCATGCCCGCCATATTCTGATCAATATGGGAAAACATTAATTCCACTTCTCCGACGGCAAGCTCTTCTACCTTATTGTCCGCACCGGCACTGCGAGACCTTATGGCACCAAAAATTGAAGCGCCCGCCGGCGAAACATTGGCGATGGTGGCGTCATAAACCAGTTGCTCACCGGGACGCACGATGCGGCTGAACGTAGCGCGGCCTATTTTGGCCAAGATCACCTTCTCTTTGAAATCGCGTGCAGCCCCTACCAGAATGCCGCTGGTCTGGGCCATGCCTTCAATCATCAGGCTGGCGGGCATCACCGGAAAGCCCGGGAAATGATCGTGCAGATGATCTTCCGCCAGTGATACATTTTTTATGGCCACGGCCCGCTTACCGGGTTCAAAGAGTTCAAATTTATCGATCCAAATCCACCGCATCTTACGCTCCAAGTGAAACGCTTTATGAAAAAAGCCCCGGGCGGTTTCGCCCGGGGCCTCTATCCATTTACCGATCACGCCGAATCAGATCAGGCCGTCTTTTTTGCCGATGTACTTGATCAGATCCACGACCCGGTTGCTGTAGCCCCATTCATTGTCATACCAGCTTACAAGCTTGAAAAAGCGGCTGTTAAGTTCAATGCCGGCTTTGGCGTCATAAATACTGGAGCGCTCATCGGTGGTAAAATCGGTGGATACAACTTCCTCATCGGTATAACCAAGAATACCCTTGAGTTTGCCTTCCGATTCCTTTTTGATAACCGCATTAATTTCCGCCAGCGATGTTTCCTTTTTGGTCCGGACAGTTAAATCCACAACCGATACATCCGGCGTGGGAACGCGGAAGGACATACCCGTGATTTTTCCCTTGAGTTCCGGAATAACCAGACCCGTGGCCTTTGCGGCTCCGGTGGAAGCCGGGATCAGATTCTGCCCCGCGCCGCGTCCGCCGCGCCAATCCTTTTTGGATGGCCCGTCAACGGTGGGCTGCGTAGCGGTGGCGGAGTGGATGGTGGTCATCAACGCCTCTTCCACGCCAAAATGATCGTTGATCACTTTCACCAACGGTGCCAGACAGTTGGTCGTGCAACTGGCGTTGGACACAATAGTATCCGTAGCGGGATTATATTTATCCTCATTGACGCCCAGCACAAATGTGGGGGTTTCCTTGTCCTTCGCGGGCGCGGAAATAATGACGCGCTTGGCACCGGCCGCCAGATGCTTGCCGGCACCGGCCATGTCTGTGAACAATCCGGTGGATTCCACCACGTAATCCACATGGAGATCCTTCCAGGGCAACTGGGCCGGATCACGCAGGGCGAAAGTTTTAACATGGTGGCCATTGACCGTAAACCCCGCCTCACCGTCCGCCTTAACATCGCCGGAAAATTTGCCATGCGTGGAATCATATTTCAGCAGGTACGCCAGATTATCAGCCGGCACCAGATCGTTGATTGCCACAAATTCAACCTGCGGATCATTAATGCCCGCCCGAAACACCAGACGACCAATACGTCCAAAACCGTTGATACCAACCCGAATTTTTGCCATGTTAAACTGCTCCAGAATAAACAACCCGTTCCAATAAGCCTTCCATCCGCAGCCCGACACATTCTGGCCGCCCGGAAGACTCAAAGCCCAACATATTAGTGCTTTCCCCCGCGCCAATCAAGGAGCAGGGATTCCAGGAGCAGGAGTTCCTTGTACTGTTTCAATAGAAATGTCATACGCCACAGAACTGGTGGTAGAACCTGTCCCGATATCCGACGATGACGAACCGCTATCGGGATCAGGATAAATCGCTTCAACCTGTCGGCCCATGGCGGCAAAGACATATTGCGTGGTGTTGCCATTGGCGTCGGTCATGGAAGTCTGCTGGCCCGCGGCATTGTATGTATACGAGGTGACGGCGGACGGCCCGCCGGTTTCCACCGGGGGCTGCGTTGCGGATAATTCCGGCCTGATCGGTCTGCGTGAGAACATCGCCGTTGGCGTTGTGCTGGTTACGCTCTGCTGCGGCGTGCCCACGGCATACATCACGCTGGATTGTCGGCCTTGCGAATCATAATTGTATTGCGTAATGACGCCTCGCGCATCGGTGGTCTGGCTGACCTAGCCATTGAAGAGGCGTACCGCGGAAAACGCTGTTCAAACCGGTGGTCTGCCGCCCCATGACGGGCCAAACATCCAAATCCCTCCCGCACGCTGCGGGTACCATGGAATCACACATAAGTCCTTGCGCTCTGCGACTCGCCTGTTCAACCCCGTTGACGCATTGACGCGGAAATCCCGATACCGCAGGAGCGTCCATTCGGGGATCTCGGCGATGCCGCGCGGCAGCGCCGTGTGACAGGGGATCAGAGCCGTCTTTGTTTCGCACGAGCGCCCAGTCTGGCGCGGACATTGCGAACGTGGCGGCGGCGAGTAACAAGGCCCGGTGCCAAGCGGGTTTCCGCAATCAACTTCCTGGCGTTTTCAACCTCATCTTGCGATAACAGCATTTCCCGGTGCGATTTGATGTGTGACAGAAGGCCGTGTGTCAAGACATTTTCGGGAAGTTTGTTCTTTGTCTTAAGCCGCGCGGAGCCTGCAAATACTACGATGGATTTCACTTTTTCGTGCGGTATGCCAAGCAGGGACGAAAGCGTTCTCGTGTGCCTATAATTCTGACGGAGCGGATTGGGAAAACGAATCTTTTTGTTGCCGATGGCCTGAATCCAAGTACGGTCATCCTCGCTACCGTAGATCGCTCCGCCATAATTCTTCGTTTCCACCGCAAAGATTCCGAACCGAGAAATGATCACGTGGTCGATTTGTGTGGTGCCGCTGTCCGGCGCAGGAAGTGTCACATTGTGAATCACGTGATACTGTTTTGGATCCAGAAACTTGCACGCCAGCCGGATGACCACTTCACCCTGCCATCCTTTGAACCAGGCGCTACGCAGGACAGCCGTAAGGGCCAGCATAAATATCAGCAGTGGCCAAAGCCAAGATGGAGGCGACATGCGGGGACTCCGGCAGACAATCGATTTGGGAGACTTTACCCCTTTCGGCAGGGAGCAGCAAGAATTGTCGGACCCTGCCGTTGAGGCAATTGCGGTGTGCGGCTAAGATTCTGGTATGAAAACTATTGCTTATCAGCAGTGTATTAATCCGAATTGTGCCGCGACCTTTGATGTGGGGCAGACGCTTACGGCTTGCACTGGGTGCGGTGAACTGCTGGATATTAACTATCAGTGGAATAAAGCGGCGCTGCCGAAAAGCTTGCGAGAGTTTCAGGCCCGCTGGCAAAATCGGCGGTTTCCGCTGGATTATTCCGGGGTATGGCGATTCCGTGATTTGCTGCCATTTGCTTCCGACGCCATGGTCTGCACCGTTGGTGAAGGGCAGACTTTTTTACAAAATGCGGTATGCCTGGGGCGACATTTAGGGATGTGGCCGGGGCAGCTCTGGCTGCAATATGAGGGGATGAACCCGTCGGGAAGTTTTAAAGATAATGGCATGACCGCGGCGTTTACCCATGCCCGCATTGTCGGCGCTCAAAGAGTGGCCTGCGCCAGCACGGGTAACACTTCCGCGTCGCTGGCGCTGTTTGCGGCCATGAACGGCTTTCAGGGAATTGTATTTATTGGAACGGGCAAAATCGCATTCGGCAAACTCTCGCAGGCACTGGATTATGGTGCCCGCACATTACAAATTGAAGGTGATTTTGACACCTGCCTGGCCCGCGTCCGCCAAGTCAGCGGGCAATTGGGGTTGTATCTGATGAACAGTGTCAACCCTTTCCGCCTGGAAGGGCAGAAAACCATTATGTACCGCATTTTGGAGGCATTGAACTGGGAATCGCCGGATTGGATTATTGTGCCCGGCGGCAATCTGGGAAATTGCTCAGCTTTTGGCAAAGCGTTTTTTGAATTGCGCGAACTGGGGCTTATTAAACGCATCCCCCGTCTGGCGGTGATCAATGCCACAGGTGCTAACACGCTGCATGAACTTGTGGCCGGTGGCTTGACATGGAATGGCGGAAACGTCAATCAGGCCGCCATTACGGAACATTATAAGCGTATGGAGCGGGACGGAATTCACGCCCACACCGTGGCCTCGGCCATTGAAATCGGTCATCCGGTGAATTTGAAAAAGGCTCTGCGGGCCTTGCACACCATGAACGGCGTTGTAGCGCAAGTGACCGATGAGGAAATTCTGGAAGCCAAAGCTTTGATTGGCCGCTTTGGCTTTGGCTGTGAGCCGGCCAGCGCCGCAACCATCGCAGGCCTTCAGCAATTGCTGGCCCGCAATATTATTTCCCGCCATGAACGGGTTGCCTGCGTGCTCACGGGCCACGGCCTGAAAGACCCCGACGCCACTGTGTATTACCACACCGGTGTAAACACCAAGCAAGCCAAACAGCCTGAAGCACAGGCTACCTGGGGGCACATGAGTAATCAGCCCGTGAAAGTCGCTGATGATTTGGACGCCATTGTGCAGGCACTGGGTCTGGATAAAAATACGCTTAACAACAGCCACAGCACGGGGTACGTGCCAACACCTGTGGAATTGCCATTCATAGAGTACTGATCAGCGATTGCCCTTCACCAGTCGCAGCCAGTTCTGGATTTTGGCCACAGCCTGGTCGTTGTCATCATGAATTTGGAAAAGCGTATCGAGTCGGGTGGTGGAAAACACTTCACGAATTTCCGGTCGAATGCCGGCGAGGCGGATTTGGCCCTGTCTTTCCGTAACGTGCTGCCGCAGGTTCAACAGCGTGCGTAACGCCATGGAAGAAAGATGCTGCACCTGCGAAAAGCCAATGACCAGAAGGGGCGGATTGGCTTGTTTAATGGCTTCCAGCGTGTCGCGTTCAATGCGGTCCAGCAGGGCACCATCAAGCAACTGGGAGCATAAAAGTTCTACAATGACCACAGGATGATGGTCCGTAACCTTGATGGTCGGAAAACTATCCATAAATACACCTCCGGCCGGGAAATACGACACTTCCCCACGCCGCAACAGGAAACGGTGTCACGGCATAACCCGTAGGATACCCGCCAGACGCGCCGGCGTAAATTAAATGCAACTTGTACATTGGGATGGGTGTGGAAATTTTCCAGCGGCGGGGTCAATGTCGTTGTTTAATGGGTGGGATCGCGCCGATGATATCCGGAACTGTCGGCTGCGGCGGGTGCGCTTTCCGCGGCGCGGCGGCACATTAAATGTGCCGGCTAACATCACGGATGAGGTCGCCCGGAAATAACGCGCAAGGCTACCGCGCTATTCCAACGATAATTCCGGGGATTGTGTATACGTGTACGCGCGTACTGTTGAAGATATGGGCGCGGCAGGATTCGAACCTGCGTAGGCATAAGCCAACGGATTTACAGTCCGTCCCTTTTGGCCGCTCAGGCACACGCCCTTTCGGGATCAGTAATATACCAAAGTTTTTCCTTTAGGCCAATTTGCTTCGCGCAATTCACCTTATTGCCGGGGGAGCTTATACTCTGGGGCATGAAAAATAATGCTTTGCTTATTACCAACGGCGTACTTCTGGATCCGCAGCGGCAAAAACCTGAGAAACTGGAAGTGCTCATTGTAGATGGGCTGATTTGCGCAGTTGGCACGGGCTTAAAGGCCACTGCCCCGCAGGCTGCCGTGCTGGATGCCAGGGGGGGGTATGTGGCACCGGGCCTCATTGACATTCATGTTCACCTGCGGGAACCGGGACAGGAACATAAGGAAACCATCGCTTCGGGTTCCGCGGCGGCGGTAGCGGGCGGGTTTACCACCATCTGCTGCATGCCCAACACCACGCCCGCCATTGATACTGACGCGCAGATTGAATTTGTCCTTACGCAGGCGGCCCGCACCGCCTTATGCCGCGTGTTGCCGTTTGGTGCCATAACCAAGGGCCGGGAGGGAAAAGAACTGGCGGAATTGCAGTTAATGCACGATGCCGGGGCGGTGGGATTCAGCGATGACGGCTGCGGCGTGGCCTCGGCGGCGGTGATGCTCAAGGCCCTGCAATATGTCAAAATGTTTGATGGTTTAATCAGCCAGCATTGTGAAGAACCGACACTTTCCGGCGGGGCCATGCACGCGGGCGTCACCGCCATGCGCTTAGGCCTTGGCGGAATACCGGCGGTGGCGGAAGAATTAATGATTGCGCGCGATCTTCAGCTTAACGCCCGCATCAAGGCACGCTACCACGTTCAGCACATCAGCACCGCCGGGTCTTGTGAATTGATCCGCCGCGCCAAGCAACAAGGGCAAAGCGTTACCGCGGAAGTAGCCCCCCACCACTTGCTGCTGACTGATACCTGTTGTGCCAATTATGACACCCATTTCAAAATGAATCCGCCGCTGCGTTCACAGCAGGACGTGCAAGCCTGCATCGAAGCCTTGGTTGATGGGACCATTGACTGCCTGGCGACGGATCATGCTCCGCACGCCCGCGAAGAAAAAGAGCTTGAATTTGATCGCGCTCCATTTGGTATTCTGGGTTTGGAAACGGCCCTGCCTCTTTACGTTGAAGCTCTCGTAAAGCCGGGGCATCTTTCCTGGTTGGAACTGATACGCAAATTGACAGCGCAACCAGCGGCTATCGCGGGCCTCAAAGACCGGGGCACATTGGCTATTGGTTCATTGGGGGATATTGTCATTATTCAGGGTGATGAAAAGTGGACGATTGACCCGGAAAAATCCTTCAGCCGCAGTCGCAACACGCCGTTTGGCGGCCGGGAGGTAACCGGTCGCGTGGCCTATACCATTACCGGTGGGCAAATAGTATTCCCGATCGCCGCAGGTGCCCCAGGGCCTTTTAGTTTTCAGGGCTGCGTGGATTTTCGGGAGACAGCTTGATCGAATTTCCCAATAAATCGTTCTGTCCCAGAACGTCATAAAGACGAAAAAGACCGAATAAAGGGAAAACTAAAAGGCCCTGGCAGGTGCCCGGGCAGGGGTTGGTTTTGCCCAACACTCGCGTGAGGGCATGTTATAATGGTGGGCAGTTTTCCACGCCGCGGAGTTGCGGTGAGAGGATGAGAACCCGGCAGCGCTCTATTTGGACAGTCCCGCGATGAATCTTGAGTTATGCGTTCTGGCCAGCGGTTCAAGCGGCAACGCGTCATTATTACGGGCCGGCCCGGATGCGATACTTATTGATGCGGGAATCGGTCCAAAGACGACGGACCGCCGCATGACGGGTACAGGGTTGGATCTTTCGAGCATTCGAGGCATCATTTTAACGCATCTTGATGGCGACCACATTAACCCCGCGTGGTTCCGTGTGATGCTGCGGCAAAACATTCGCCTTTTTATTCCCCGCAATCAATTAAAACTTCTGCGCCGCCTGGCACGGCTGGAAGATGTTCTCAAGCCGATGATGCAGTTGACCAGCCTGTTTGATCAGGAGGTATTTTATCCGTTACCCATGGTGGCCTGCACACCGGTTCGCCTGCCGCATGATAAGAAGGGCAGCTTTGGATTTGTGCTGCAAAGTCAGCAGACGCGGGTGGGCTATGCCACTGATTTTGGCCGCGCGCCACCCGAACTGGTGGAATTATTTGCCGGTGCGGGCATCTTGGCGATCGAAAGCAATTATGATCCAGAGATGCAATTGCAAAGCCGCCGCCCGGAGCGGCTAAAAAAACGAATCATGGGCGGCTTGGGCCATTTGTCGAATACCCAGGCGTTGGAGCTTGTGCAACGCATTTTGGATCGGACGCAGGCGAAATATGGCCCGGAGCACCAATTGCACCATGTTGTGCTGTTGCACCGCAGCCGCCAATGCAACTGCCCGATCAAGCTGCGAGCCGTGTTTCAAACCGATGAGCGGATCGCACCGATACTGACACTCTCCCACCAATTTCAAAGAACGGAGTGGCTGGGCGCACCGGATCGCGAAGCTCTGCCGGGCGAGCAATTAAACTTGTTTGCCGTTGTGGCCCAGTGACATTCATTCAGTGCCGGAAGTGCCGCACTCCGGTGAATACCAGCACCACATCATGCCGATTGCACAGGTCAATTGTCAGGTCATCTTTTTTGGAGCCGCCAGGCTGAATAATGGCTTTAATGCCGGCGGCAATCAGAATTTCCGGGCCATCGGGAAATGGAAAAAACGCATCGGATGCGGCGGTTGCGCCGGCAAGTTTTTCGCCATGGCCATTCTGCCGGGCCAAATCAACGGCAAGCCGACAACTGGTCACCCGACTCATTTGCCCGGCACCGGCCCCTAAAAGCTGTCCATCGCGCACCAGCGTTATGGAATTACTTTTAACATGCTTGCAGGTCAGAGCGGCGAACGCCAAATCGTTCCATTGCGGGGCATTGGGCTGTTGCCGGGAGACCACTTTTGCCGTGTTTTGATCAAAGCCGATATCATCCGCTTTCTGCGCCAGCACGCCACCGGAGATGGTGCGAAATGTCAATGCTTCCTGACTGGGTTTTTCCACGCACAGCACCCGGCAATCCGCCCAGCGCTGCTGCAAAAGCGTTAAAGCCTCGGCATCAAATCCCGGTGCCAGAAGCACTTCAATGAACCGCTTTCCCGCGACGATTTTTTCGGCTGTGATTTTATCGACTCGACGGTTAAATGCCACAATGCCACCGAATGCCGCGACGGGGTCACCGGCATACGCTAAATCAAATGCGTCGGCAAGCGTTTGGGCAACCGCACATCCACAGGGATTGGCATGTTTAATAATCGCGGCGGCTGGTTGGGAAAATTCCGATACCAAGGCCATGGCCGCATCCGCATCCAGCAGATTCATATAAGAAAGAGCTTTGCCATGTAATTGCACAGCGCCGGCTAACCCGCGTTTTTCTCCGGCAGCGGCGTACAAGGCGCCAGGCTGGTGCGGATTTTCCCCATAGCGCAGGGTTTGTTCAAGGCACAGCACGGGGGCCAATACCGGCGGCAAGGCTGATGCGGGGGCAGGGGCGTAATGCTCGTTGAGATAACTGGTAATCGCGGCATCATAGCGGGCGGTGCGGGCAAATGCCGCGGCGGCAAGCCCATTGCGGAAGGATAATTGTGTTGCGCCGTTGTGACTTCGCAGTTCGCGTAGTAGACTTTCATATTGCGATACATCCGTAATGACCGCGACGCTGCGATGATTTTTTGCCGCCGATCGGATCATGGCCGGTCCGCCAATATCAATATTTTCAATGGCGTGTTCCAAGGCGCAATCTTTCCGGGCGGTAACCTGTTCAAAGGGATAAAGATTCACAATCAGCAGGTCAATTGAGCCGATGTTGTGCGCGTGCATGGCCGCAAGATGTTCCGGATTATCCCTTAGCGCCAGCAATCCACCATGTACGACGGGGTGGAGCGTTTTCACGCGGCCATCCATCATTTCGGGAAAACCGGTGATTTGAGAAATATCTTTTACGCTCACCCCGGCGGCGGCCAGGGCGCGGGCGGTTCCGCCGGTGGAGAGAATCTCGATGGAAAATTCGCGGCTTAAAATGCCCGCCAGTTCGGCCAAGCCGGTTTTATCAGAAACCGAAACAAGCGCGCGGCGCACGAGTACAAAATCAGGATTCATTCAACTTACTTTACATTTAAGAATGTCATTGTCTACGCAAGGGCTTCAGTTCTTCCACCTCGCCGTTGATGGAGGCGAGAAAAATACGGGAGGTTTTGCTGTTACGCAGAAAAACCGATGCTTGATCATAGGCCAGGCTCTTAAGGACATGCCCGGTCACGACATTGGCCACCGCAATGGTGCCATCGGTCGTCGCGACAAATATTTCGCTGCCCTTACGGCCCACAATACGGAAACCGTGGGGAATGGGTCCCCATTGTTTCAGGCCGGTTTTTATGGAAAGCGAAAACAGACCAACCCCACCGGTTGGAACCAGTAAATGGTTCTTCAACACAACCGGCGAGAATTCCAATTCCCCAGGGAGACGGGCGATCCAGGGCGATAGTCCGGTTTCCGCATTAATTGCGTACACATTGCTGTCCATGCACGGGAAATAGACTACACCATGCGCGACGACCGGGTTGGCCAGCAGATGGCCCCCGACAGGGCGTTTCCAACCGCCGGTGCCGTCGGAAAGTTCGCGGGAAAAAATAATTCCATTGCGGCTTCCGAAGACAACTGATCCGTCCACCACAACCGGATCCGTAATGAAAGAGTCGCCCCGGTCAAGCTGAAACCAGAGCCGACGCGGCGGCCAATTGGCAGATAGCG
>JAKATV010000445.1 GCA_021818565.1 Planctomycetota bacterium | reverse complement strand
GGTTGGAGATGCGGCATATGTGCACTAAACAAAAGTGCCGGTCAGAGTTTTCCAATCAGAATGCTGGTATTATGACCACCAAAACCGAAGCTGTTGCTCATCGCATAGGCAATTTTGGCTTGACGGGCAACATTGGGTACATAATCCAGATCGCACAACGGATCAGGTTCCAGATAGTTGATAGTGGGCGGCAATTCACCGCGTTGCAGAGCCAGGCAGGTGATGGCCAATTCGATGCCCCCTGATGCGCCAAGGCTGTGGCCCAATGCGCCTTTGGTGGAACTTACGGGAACATTTTTGGCACCGGATCCGAATACCCGGTGAACAGCGCGTGTTTCAGCGAGGTCGCCAAGTTCGGTGCTGGTTCCATGGGCGTTAATGTAGCCAATTTTATCCGTGCTGATGCCCGCTTCCCGAAGGGCCTTTTCCATGGCTTTTGCCGCGCCGGTTCCATTTTCATCCGGTGCGGTAATATGGCATGCATCGCCGGTGGCACCGCAGGCCAACAATTCGGCGTAAATACGTGCTCCGCGAGCCTTGGCATGTTCGTACTCTTCGAGCACCACGATGCCGGCTCCTTCCGCCATGACAAAGCCATTCCGGTTCTTTTCAAATGGGCGGCTGGCCTGTTGAGGCTCATTATTACGGGTGGAAAGTGCTCGCAAGGCACAAAATGCCGCCAAGCCTAATTTCGTCACAGCGGCCTCGGCTCCGCCCGCGAGCATGATATCGGCGTCATTATATTGGATTGTTCGCAAGGCATCGCCAATGGCGTTGCCTGATGTGGCGCATGCTGTCGCCGTGGCGGAAACCGGCCCGCTGAGGCCCCATTGAATGGAAAGGTTTCCGGCGGCGGCGTTGACCATTAATTTCGGAACGGTAAATGGAGACACCCGGTCAACACCTCGGGCCAGCATTTTGTCGTATTGCTGTTCCATTTCTTCAATGCCGCCAATGCCCGATCCGACGATAACGCCCGCCCGATCACGGTCGCATTTGGAAAAATCCAGGCCGGAATCATTTACGGCGTGAATACCCGCAATCATGCCATACACGGAAAAGCGATCCAGCCGCTTGAGTTCCCGATGAGGCAGGGTTTTTTCGGGATTAAATAAGTCCGGGGTAATTTCACCGGCGATCTGACAAGGGTACTTACTTATGTCAAACCGGGTAATAGGACGTATGCCGCATTTCCCTGCCAGCAGACTGGCCCAGAACTGCTCAAGATCGTCACCGAGGGGTGTTACCACTCCCAGGCCTGTAATAACAACTCTGCGTTTGCTCATCGTGCCGAGCAACTCCAAAAAAGCTACTGGTCCATCATACGCCGACGGCATGAAGACGTGTCTGTTAGGCGGGCAGAACCGGAGATTTACTCCTGCGATTTCAGCTTCGCGGCAATCGTCTTGATGTAGTCGATAGCCTGTCCGACAGTCTGAATTTTTTCCGCCTCTTCGTCGGGAATGGACATTTCGAATTCGTCCTCGAATTCCATAACCAGTTCGACGGTATCGAGACTGTCCGCATTGAGATCGTTGACAAAGCTGGTATCACGGGTGATTTCCGCCTTGTCGACGCCCATCTGCTCGGCGACGATGTCGATTACTTTTTGTTCAATCTGCTGGGATTCGTCCATTTCAGCCATAAATACAGGCCTCCAATAAAATTAACAGAAGGTTCCAACCTTAAAATCACCCGGAATTCTTGCCGGGCGGATAGAGTATCGCAGACTCACGGAATTCGCAACGTCCGAATCAGCTTTCCGCCAAGTTCGTTTATGCGGATCAAGGTATTATACCGTGTTTCCGCTGGGCGTCACGTCCATTTCGTTACGCCCCATGATTCTTACATACACATGCCACCATCGACAACCATCACCTGACCGGTAATATAACCTGCGGCATCGCCGGCTAAAAATCCAACCATTGCCGCTACTTCTCCGGGAGAACCAAAACGCCGCAGCGGAATCATTTCCAGAACTTTGTCTTTAATCTGGGGTGGCAGTATCTCGGTCATATCGGTGGTGGTAAAGCCCGGTGCCACGCAATTCGCCGTGATCTGCTTGCCCGCCAATTCACGGGCGATTGATTTGGTCAGGCCAATTAAGCCCGCTTTGGATGCGGCGTAATTGACCTGTCCGGCATTGCCCATAATGCCGGAAACCGAAGCGATATTGATGATGCGTCCGAATTTTGCCCGAATCATGCTGCGCGAAGCGGCGCGGCAGGCCACAAATGCGGCCCGCAGATTCGTGTTGATGACATCATCAAAATCTTTATCTTCCATTCGCATAAACAACCCGTCACGGGTAATGCCCGCATTGTTCACCAGCACATCAAGCCTACCATGTTTTTCTATGGTTGCTTCGATGGAAGCCGCCAAAGCCGCGGAATCGGCAATATTCAATACGGCCGTTTCCACGCTTTGCCCCAGATTTGCCAGTTCATTGACCAGCGTGCGAAGCTTTTCTTCATTCCGCGCCACCGCCACTACATGATGTCCGTCCAGTGCCAGTGCTTTTACAATCGCCTCGCCGATGCCGCGCGAGCCGCCGGTGACGTATGCTACTTTTTTTGGATTTTTTAATTCTGCCATCATGGCTCCTGATTTTTCTTATCTTGCCAATTTGTTTCCAGGTGACCAACCTACCATATTTAACAGATCTGGAAACGTAAACGATTCCAGTTTGCTTTTAAGCTGCGGGCAATTGCGCCAACGCGTTAAGCGTTGACACGTTGGCAACCACCGCCCGGCGGTCTATGCGTTTGTGCAAGCCGGTTAACACCCGGCCCGGTCCGAGTTCCATATACGTATCAACGCCTTGAGCCTGTAAGTATTCCATTCCCTGATACCAGCGAACCGGCGCGACAATCTGCTGGACCAATAAATCTTTTATTCCCTGAGCGTCCGCACCGTGGACCTGTGCGGTCACGTTGCTGACCACCGGGCATGACGCGGGCTTAAAAGCCACATTTGCCAGAACCTGCCGCATTTCATCGGCGGCACTTTGCATGAACGGCGAATGAAATGCGCCGGCCACCGGCAACATCACGGCGCGCAAGCCCTTGGATTCGGCGATGCCTG
>JAKATV010000004.1 GCA_021818565.1 Planctomycetota bacterium | reverse complement strand
TAGCTCCACTTTTGCCGAGTCCCTGTTCGTGGAGCGCGGTATCCAATGGATTTCCGGCGCGCATGTACAAAAAATTGAAGCCGATAAAATTTATTGCGAAACACTCGATGGCGAAACCCATGAGACTTCCTACGATTTTGCCATGCTGTTGCCGCCCTTCACCGGAACAGGCTTGAAGGCCTTTAATCGTGTGGGTGAGGATATTACCTCTGATCTTTTTGTTCCCAGTGGGTTTATGAAGGTGGATGCCAACTACACCAAAAAAGAGTATCGAGATTGGAAAGCCGCGGACTGGCCGCGCAGTTATCAAAATCCGAAATACAGTAATATCTTCGCGGTCGGGATTGCGTTTGCTCCACCCCATGCCATTTCACGGCCACGCACCAGTGTGAAGGGAACGCCGATTTCCCCAGCCCCGCCGCGCACGGGCATGCCGTCGGCCATCATGGGACGTGTGGTGGCCAATACCATTGTGGATCGGATCAT
Organism: Planctomycetota bacterium; assembly: GCA_021818565.1. Taxonomy (GTDB): domain Bacteria; phylum Planctomycetota; class Phycisphaerae; order WQYP01; family WQYP01; genus JAMDCX01. Next base: position 2,619 of record JAKATV010000004.1, on the reverse strand, counting down.
GAGTCAATCCGGGAATGGCGGAAAAACCGCCTCCATGGCGGAATTGGGTGCGGCATGCGTGGCCTCGGCGGGTGCCAACTTCTGGTCGGGAACCGCGGTTGCGATGACCATGTTCCCCATTGTTCCGGACTTTGAAAAATTTCCCGAATATGGCCGCGATTTGCAGTTTACTTTTGGTGAGATTGGGTCCGCCGGGCATTGGATCAAAAAGATTCTGCATTATATGTTTATCTACAAGGCGAAAGCTAAGCCCTTTTGGTGGCTGATTCCGGAGTAATGACATGAAAAATGATGATTTGCTTGCATTTGCCCCTCGACCCACCCGATCCACGCGATTTTTCAGGACGTTTATGCCTTGGCAGTTCCTCAAATTTATATCCATTAATCTCAAAATGATCCGGATGATCCGCAAGTCTCATTAGATTCCGGCATTCTAACCGTGTTGGCGATTGCCGGTTGGCCTCATGCTTGGCAAAATCCGAAAATGGGCTAAAATACCCCAAATGGATAAAGATATACACAATAGCGGAATGCCGACACCCGTCGTATCGGAACGAACTTTGCCCGCCAGGCTCGGCCTGCTTCATTGGCGCACGCTCTGGGGCCGGCGGCAGATGATCATTGCGGCTCTGGCCGTTCTCGGCATCGTCACGAATTTGTTTCTGCGTTTCGCCATTCACGTTACGCCGCGCGTTTATGATATTCCGCTACTTATTACCCTGGCCATCGGCGGTATTCCGCTGGTAGGTGACCTGCTGATTAAATTGGTGCATCGGCAGTTCGGATCGGATCTGCTGGCGGGAATCTCGATTGTCACCGCCGCATTGCTGGATCAATATCTGGCTGGCGCGTTGGTTGTGCTGATGCTTTCCGGTGGAGAAACGCTGGAACGCTATGCCGTCGGCAGCGCCTCTTCGGTGTTGCGCGCACTTGCCGGTCGCATGCCGTTGATCGCCCATAAAAAACAGGGCGCGAGAATTATCGACGTGGCACTGGAAGATGTAGCTGTCGGAGACCAACTGCAGGTGTTTCCACACGAGCTTTGCCCCGTGGATGGTGTGGTCACGGCGGGCCATGGGGTAATGGATGAGGCGTATTTAACCGGTGAACCATTTAAGATTTCCAAGACTCCCGGTTCCAGCGTGCTTTCCGGCGCGGTCAATGGCGAAAGCGTATTGGATATCCGAGCCACAAAATTGGCGGTGGATTCGCGTTACGCAAAAATCATGCAAGTCATGAAGACCAGCGAGCAGGACCGCCCGAAACTGCGACGCCTGGGCGATCAGCTCGGTGCCCTTTATACGCCGCTGGCGGTGGCCGTGGCGATTCTGGCATGGCTTATCAGCGGTCAGGCGGTGCGCTTCCTGGCGGTGCTGGTCATCGCGACGCCCTGCCCACTGCTAATTGCCATTCCAGTGGCTGTGATCGGGGCGATTTCTCTTTCGGCCCGTCGGGGAATTATTATTAAAAGGCCCGTCGTGCTTGAACAGGTTGATGCTTGTCGCACATTGATTTTTGACAAGACCGGAACGCTGACCTACGGCGAACCGACGCTCACTTCCGTGCACAAGAGAACCGGCACAGATGGTGATGAAAGCCTGATGTTCGCGGCCGGGCTTGAGCGCTATTCCAAACATCCACTGGCGGGTGCCATTATCAAAGCTGCGACGGATGCGGGCCTGCCGCAACGCGAGGCTTCGGAGATAAGCGAACCGCCGGGCGTGGGACTTCGGGGTGTTATTGATGGACATCAGGTGGACATTTGCAGCCGGCGGCAACTCTTAAACCGTGATCCTTCGGCCAGTGCCTTTTTACCGCAACATGGCGGCGGTCTGGAATGCATGGTCCTCATTGATGGAACTTACAGCGCCACATTTCAGTTTCGTGATGAGCCGCGAGCCGAGGGGGCATCATTTGTTAAACATCTCGGCTCGCAGCATCGCTTTGACCGCCTGATGCTGGTATCCGGTGATCAGGAATCGGAAGTGCAATATTTGGCCAATCGGGTGGGTATTACGGAAGTTCATGCCGGCAAAACGCCGGAACAAAAGCTGGATATTGTAAAAGCCGAAACGCTTAAAGCCCGCACGCTTTACATCGGCGATGGCATTAATGACGCTCCGGCGTTGATGGCGGCCACGGTAGGCGTGGCGCTGGGGCAAAATAGCGAAATCATCACCGAGGCCGCTGGAGCGGTCATCATGGACAGCTCGTTAAAAAAGGTGGATGAGTTTTTTCATATCAGCCGGCGCATGAGAAATGTAGCGCTGCAAAGCGCCTTAGGCGGTATGGCGTTAAGTCTCATCGGCATGATATTGGCGTCATTTGGCCTGTTGCCGCCGGTGGCGGGCGCGGTTGGACAGGAAATTATTGACTTGCTGGCGGTGCTTAACGCCCTGCGCGCCGCATTCCCTCCCAAATCATTGACGGATTATTAGTTATCGGTTCTGTTGGATCAGGCGCGGTGTCACCGTGCCTTAGCCCGATAAGTTGTCAATCTGATTGCCGCAAGCGTCCCAAAAAAATATCGCCTTATTATTTTGGTCAACCCAGCCGATATGACAGGTCTACTGCTGCGCTGACGGCCAGTGTTATTGGCCGCGCGTTAGCTGCTCGCGA
>JAKATV010000199.1 GCA_021818565.1 Planctomycetota bacterium | reverse complement strand
ACAACTACATCATGTTGTTTGCTATCGCCAGTTCAGCATATCTTGTGGCATTATTGCTGATCCATTTAATTAATCCGCGTTGGCAATCCGCCCATGAAGTCGCGGATAACATCAGCGCAGCGGCCTGAGGTGGCAGGCGATATTTCCCGACAATATTTGTCTATAACCATTTGCACGCAACGCCGTAATGGTTTACAACACTGGCGTTATAGTTAGTCGTGTGTAAACCAAAACGGAGTTAAAAAATGAAACGTGCAAAAATCAGTATCATCGGAGCAGGGAATGTGGGAGCCACCGCGGCGCATTGGGCGGCTGCGAAAGAGCTGGGCGACGTGGTGCTTGTGGACGTACCACAAATTGACGGCGTGCCGCAGGGCAAGTCGCTGGATTTGTCCCAGGCCGCCCCCATCGAAGGCTATGATGTCCGCCTGACCGGTGCCACGAGCTACGAAGCCACTGCCAACAGCGACGTGGTAATCATCACCGCCGGTCTGGCCCGCAAGCCCGGTATGAGCCGCGATGACCTGCTGATTAAAAATACGGAAATTGTAAAATCCGTCACGCAACAGGTCGTAAAATATTCGCCCAAAAGCATCCTGCTGGTGGTATCTAATCCGCTGGATGCCATGGTGTATGTGGCTTATAAAGTCAGCGGTTTTGAACCCCAGCGAGTCATTGGCATGGCCGGCGTGCTGGACACCGCCCGTTATCGTTGCTTTATCGCGGCCGAACTGGATGTAAGTGTGGAAGATATTCAGGCGCTGCTGCTAGGCGGCCACGGAGATGACATGGTGCCGCTGCCGCGCTATACCAGCGTGGCGGGCATCCCCTTGCCCGAACTGCTGACTGAGGAAAAGATTCAAGCCATCGTAAAGCGTACCCGCTCCGGCGGCGCGGAAATTGTCAATTTTCTGAAAACCGGCTCCGCCTATTACGCTCCATCCGCGGCCGTGGTGCAGATGGCTGAGTCCATCATTAAAGATAAAAAGCGCGTGCTGCCATGTGCGGCCTATTGTGATAAACAGTACGGCGTGGGCGGTTATTTTGTGGGCGTCCCGGTTAAGCTGGGCAGCCAGGGTGTTGAACAGATTATCGAAGTGCCGTTGACCACCGATGAGAAAAAACTTATGGATGCCTCTGTGGATCATGTGCGGCAACTCGTGGCGACAATTCAGATATGATCGCCTTGGCGGCCTGATGGAATCATACCATGATGCAACTGCAGAACCCGGTATTGCGGGGTTTTAACCCGGATCCCAGTTTTTTGCGGGTGGGCGACGACTATTATCTCGCCACCAGCACCTTTGAATGGTTCCCGGGTGTGGCGCTTTATCATTCCCGTGATCTGGTGAACTGGCGGATGCTGGGCCACGGTTTAACACGCAAAAGTCAGTTGGATATGACCGGCATACCGGATTCCGGTGGGATCTGGGCACCGGCGCTAAGCATGCACGACGGCGTCTACTATCTTGTATACACCATTGTGCGGAACCGGGTGGGGGCATTTAGAGATGTCCATAATTACCTGGTCACAGCACCGGAAATTACCGGCCCGTGGTCCGAACCGATTTTTCTTAATTCCAGCGGTTTTGACCCTTCGCTGTTTCATGATGACGATGGCCGCAAGTGGGTGGTCAATGTGCAATGGAACCACCGGCCGGATCGTTCGCGATTTGCCGGAATCGTTCTACAGGAATATTCCCCAACAGAACGACGACTCATCGGCCCGATGTTTAATATCTTCCGCAAGGTGCCTCTGATAGAGGGACCCAATATCTATAAAGCCAACGACTTCTATTACCTCATGCTTGCCGAGGGTGGCACCGATTGGAACCATGGCATTTCCATGGCACGATCGCGATCCATCTGCGGCCCCTATGACATTGACCCGCAACCCCTGGTGCTGACAAGCCGAAAAAGTCCCGGAGTCGCGCTGCAAAAAGCCGGGCATGGTGAACTGATACAAACGCAATCAGGACGCTGGTATTTGGCGCATTTGTGCAGCCGCCCCTTGTACCCGTATCGGCGCTGCCCGTTGGGCCGTGAAACCGCCATTCAAGAAGTAATCTGGTCAACCGACCATTGGCTACGCTTAAAATCGGGTGGAACTGATCCGCAGAATCAGTGCGATGTGCCGGAGGAAATAAATCCCCATCCCTGGCCCACGGAACCGGACTGCGACGATTTTAATTCCCCGCAGCTAAGTCCGCATTGGCAATCTTTGCGCCAGCCGACGGCACCGGATTGGATCAGCACCACCGAGCGCCCCGGATTTCTTCGTTTGCGTGGCCGTGAATCCCCGCATAGCCTGTTTCAACAAAGTCTGCTGGCACAGCGGGTGCAAAGTTTTAACGTGACCGTGCAATGCGTGCTGGAATTTGAACCGGAGCATTATTCCCAATGTGCGGGGCTGATCATTTATTACGATTCCCGCCATCACTATTATTTGCGGGTAACGCATGATGAAAAGCTCGGAAAAGCTCTCGGCATCGTGCAGACGGATGCCGGCATATATCTTGAACATACGCAATACCAGATCGCGATTTCCAATTGGTCGAGAGTATTTCTAAAGGCGATCATTCGTGATGAGACCCTTGTATTCCACGCCTCTGATGACGGCCGGATATGGCACGCTTTTCCAGTAATCTGCGACTTTACCAAACTTTCCGCGGATTATGCGGGCGGCTTCACCGGAGCCTTCGCCGGCCTGTGCGTACAAGACCTGCGTGGCACGCGTATCAAGGCCGATTTCGATTCTTTTCAAATGCAGAACCACTGAACGGATGCCATGACGCTCAGAGGCAAGAAAAAAGGCGACGCCTCCGCTTGTTCGTTGCAAATTAACGTGTTCCAAATTCCAGGTTCCGGCGACAGTATGGCATCTCGGTGGTGGGCGGGCTGGTTGTCGCGGAGGCAGGCTCAATGCGGGGCAAAACGTAAAAGTTAGCTACGTGCCCGGTTCTCTTCCAGGTGACTGGCGATGGTGAAGCATGCCGGGTTTCCATGATGGCAAGCCCACTGAATCGCCGGATATCCAAGTGAGTTCGAGTTTAGTTCGATAGTTGACCATAAGCGGAAATTGTACGCCAAATCTATTTTCCGGCCAGCGG
>JAKATV010000028.1 GCA_021818565.1 Planctomycetota bacterium | reverse complement strand
TTCCGGCCAGCGGCGGAGCTATACCATTCGGGGCTTGGGCGTGGCAATTTTTCCGGGCGACCTCATCCGTGATGTTAGCCGGCACATTTAATGTGCCGCCGCGTCGCGGAAAGGGCACCCGCCGCAGCCGACAGTTCCGGATATCACCGACGCGATCCCGCCCATTAAACAACGATATTGACCCCGCCCGGAAAAATTGCCACACCCCGGGGCTTGGCGAGCATCGAGATCATGTGGCTTCACTTGGGTCATTCGATAGAGAGGCTCAGCGCCGCCCGGGGGTAATTTCCTGCGAGACGAGTTCCCCTCCCTGTGTTGGGTCCGTGAATACCGCGTCTTATGAGCGTGTACGCCGTTTCTCGAAGAGATTGGACGGTGGCTTACGCGGAGGCGGGGACGGTTTTGGCGGCTTGTTCGTCGGCGTGGTAGCTGGAGCGTACCAGCGGGCCGGATTCGACGACGGAAAATCCGAGGTTAAGCCCCACTGATTTCCAGTGGGCAAACTGGTCTGGTGTTACCCAGCGATCAATGGGCAGATGTTCGCGGGTGGGTTGCAGATATTGCCCCAGTGTGAGGATGTCCACATTGACTGCGCGAATGTCTTTCAGTGTTTGCTCGAGTTCAGTATCGGTTTCGCCGATGCCTAGCATTAACCCTGTTTTGGTGGTAAAGCCGCGATCTTTAGCGCGACGCAGCAGTTCCAGGGATCGGGCATATTTGGCTTGCGGGCGGACACGGAAATATTGGCTGGGGACTGTCTCTATGTTATGGTTCAGAATGTCGGGACGGGCGTCCAGCACGCGGTTCAGATCATCCCAGTGCCCGCAAAAATCCGGAATTAACACTTCAATGGTGGTACTTGGCGACGCTTCCCGCACGCCCAGGATGCTTTGTGCCCAGATGGTTGAGCCGCCGTCTTTGAGTTCATCGCGATTGACGGAGGTAATAACAATGTGCCGCAGTTTCATAATCGCTGCCGACTGGGCCACGCGGCGCGGTTCATCAAGGTCCAAAATGGGGGGGCGGCCGGTTTTAATATGACAAAATCCGCAACTCCGCGTGCAGACATCCCCTAAAATCATAATCGTCGCGGTGCCCCGACCCCAGCACTCTCCCATGTTCGGGCACTTGGCGGATTCGCAAACAGTGTGCAGGCGATGCTCGTCGATAATTCCCCGCACGTGCGTGTAACCGGGGCCTGCGGGAAGCTTCACTTTCAACCAGGAGGGCTTGCGGCCCGGCTGCATGTAATCGGGGCGGTTTTCCGCAACGGCTAACGGTAATGAAATCGGAGCAGTCACAAACCTATCCTGTTCAAACCCATCCGGCAGCGGCTACTGGCTGAACGGATATAAGCTGTGAATTATATCACAAGCCAACGGCCTTGATAAATGCGCGCATTCTGGCATGATCTTTTATGCCGGGTTGCCCTACCACTTCCACGCCGCTGGAAACATCTACTGCCGCGGGATGCACAGTGTTTATGGCGTGTGCGACATTTTCGGCGGTCAGGCCGCCGGCTAGGATAATGGGCGGCAAGGTGCGCAGTTCGTCAGCCGTTTGTGCTTCAGAGATCCAAGATAGATCAATCTGCTCACCGGTGCCGCCATGGCCCCGCGCGGAATAAGCATCCAGCAGTATGGCACTGGCGGGGAACGGCATTTGCGGTAAAATTGCCGAAAGTGACTGCAAATCAGCGCGTTGGGCGATGCGAAATACCGGCCAATAATGCACATCAGCCCCCGGCAAAATTTGCACGCTAGCCAAATCCCCATAAAGCTGAAAAGTCCGCACGCCATACTCTTGCGCCAACTGATTCGCTGCCGCAAAATCGTCCGCCGTGCTCAAGTCAACCAGCGCCACCGCCGCACCAGCATCACCGACACCCGCGAGAATTTCCGCCGCCTGTAAAACTGTAATTTTCCGCGGCCCGGCAAACAGATTTAATCCAATAAAATCCGCCCCCGCCTCCAACGCCGCCAACGCATCCTCACGCCGTGTAATACCACAAATCTTTATTTTTATCCGCGCCATAACCCATATTCTATCCCAAAGATCCCGCATTCCGTAACCGGACGCGGTGACGGACGAGGTGACGGGCGCATTCTCGTAATCGGCTAAGCCGGTGATTTGATTCGCGGCGCTGTAATATTGGTGGTTCAGCGTAACGTAACGTCTGGCATCCGGCGCGGACTTGCTGTACAAAGAGCTACAAGGGTTGCCATGGATTAATGCCATGCCCATGACTACCATGGATGCGACGTTCGAGAATGGCGTATTTGTTCCCGCAAAGCGCCCAACCTTGGCCGACCATGTTTGGGTTCGGCTCACCATTGAACCAATTTCGATTTTGCCGCGACGCCCGAAGGCTATTGGTCGACGGCGTGGCCGGCGTATCCGTCTGAACTCCGCCTTGGCGCGGGAGATAGCGCTCTCTTCCGAATTCCATCCCGACGGAAATTGTTGGAGCCGGACGATGCCCTTGGACGTGCCCGATGGTGCGGACTGCTTCATATACGCTAATATCTTCTATTACCACTTTGTCGAAACACCGCCTTTCTCCCAAGCGTCCACCACCTTTCTGAACCGCGTTGTGGTTGGGGCCATTACGGGATATTCCTCGGTACATGTTTTGGCCGAAGCCATTCTGGCACTACGGGCAATGTGGAAAAGTCAGGACGCCCGCTGGGAACGCCCCAGGGCCAACCGGCCAGCCTACATTTTGGCCAAGATCGAAAAAAGCCTGCGCAATCAGTCACGCACCCGGCTGGGATTGAAGCGACCATTGACACTTGATTTTCGCTTGAACTGAGGTTACATTCTGTTTCATAGCGTGAACATGCGTCTATGCGGCTGACCACGAGCTGATGCGAGATAGAGAGCTGCACATTGCCTCTCTGTGACCTTTGAAAGACTGCCGCCGGCCAATCGCCAGACTGTCAGGCCCCGCACTGCCAAGTGCCGCCTGATTCAAGTCCGCTTAGTACTACAACGCCACAAAAGCTCAAGAAAATATAGTTGGCTGGCCGATGAAGCCTTTCAGGATCCGTATTTCTGAAAGGAGTCCCGGCATGGAAGCTGAAGCGATTCTGAGAATTCGACCGGCGTTGA
>JAKATV010000083.1 GCA_021818565.1 Planctomycetota bacterium | reverse complement strand
CCGCCGGCGCGCCTTTTCCGTCCCAATTATCCTGGAAGCAGAAATAGGGATCATCCTTACGGACATCCCGCATAACGCCGCTGGCCCTGGCCACCGGGCCGCTGAGGCTCCAGTTAATGGCTTCTTCCCGGGAAATAATGCCGATACCCGCGGTACGATCAATGAATATTCGCAGACGATTGAGAAGTTTTTCAATATCCTCAATGGCCCGCGGCAGCGATTCATTAATAAACGCCTTTACCAGCGGGCGAAACACGTTGTCATCCGCGTCTTTCATCACGCCGCCCACGCGATTCCAACTGGTATGGAAACGTGAACCGGTGACATATTCCATAATGTCGTACACCCGTTCGCGTTCATTAAATCCGAAGAGAAACGCGGTAAATCCGCCAAGGTCCAGCGCGGCGGCTCCCACACACAGCAGATGGCTTTGAATGCGGGCCAATTCACCAAGAATCGTACGGTAGACCTTACAGCGGGGGGTGGGGTCCACACCAAACAGCATCTCAACCGCACGAATCCATGCCATTTCATTGCCCATGGGAGCCAGGTAATCCATGCGATTGACGATGGTAATGTACTGATTGAAATCCAGCACTTCCGCATTTTTTTCAAAACCGCTGTGCAGGTACCCGATAATTGGAACGACTTTAACCACTCGTTCGCCGTCAATTTCCATTACCAGTCGGATGACCGTATGCGTGGCGGGATGTTGGGGGCCGAAATTCAGGGTCCAAAGATTGGGATTGTCAGAAAGTTGAGGGGTTTGCATGGGGTCATCCATCAGCATGGAGACTCCCTTTTCCATTGTGTATGGCATGTCCAAAACTCCAGCACATCATCAGCCTGGCGCAACGTTATTCACGTGGCAAGGCCCAGGCGGCCTGCTACAGGCACTGCCCCCTGACTTACTACCTTGTGATGTTATTCACAAACCCCGCCTTGAGCAAGCGAAGCGGAGCAAAAAGGCTATTTTTTTCCAGCCCGAATACAACCCGCAACCCACTAAGTCCCCATCATCCCGGAATCCCATAGCTCAATGCGGAAGCGTTGAGTTATCCGCGGAATGTGATTGGGTGACGCGATGCAGTGCCCCCGTCACCAATGGCAGGGCGCCTCCCGCACGCGATCCCGTGATGGCCGCCAGTTTGACATATTGACGGCTGGCCGCGCGTTCGATAACCAGATGGACCGATTGCGGGTTGCGTCCGAGCTGATCGAAAATCAGCAGCGTGTTTTTGCCGGCTTTGAGCCAACAGGATGGGATATATAAGCCCATGGGCATGAATGGATCGGGATAGCGGCCCAGGTTGTGTCCGTTGAGCCACATATATCCGCCGGCCAGATCACCCCAGGCTACCCGCAGGACCAGGTGGAAACCTGCGGTTCCAGGATGCCAGATAAAACTGGTGCGATAAAAAGCCGGAACATCCGGCACATGGGACAATTTTTCCCATTGGGTTGACAGGTGATTCTGTCCGATGCCGCCGCGCATCCGCCAATGCTTCACTCGCACCGGCCCGGCCTTGGAGCCGGGACGAAGCAGCCGTACCTGCCCCCAGATTCCCATGGAGGCAACAGAATTATATGGACCGATATATGTCCATAATTTAGGCCGTCCCTCTGAAATCGCCAGCACCGCCAGAGTATTAACCCCGGCCGCCAATTGTACCGGGAGCAACTTCTGCGATCCTGCCGCCACGAGCTGACCATTGATAAATACGTCCGCGCTATTACGCAGGTGGGAAAAGATCAGGCGGTACTTTCCACCATGCGCGGTTGTGATCTTCGCACGATACCACTCATGCAGGCCGGGATAATCGCCGACTCCCATCTGCACCGGATTAACGCCGGCAATCCAGGATTTGTCGTTGTAATGCGGCATGGCCGGAGCATTATCCAATTGCAACTGCCATGAACCTAAGGCCGGCGGCGTAATATTCGGCGGAGGTGAAGCGGCAACGGCGGCGGGAGAGAGAACAATGGCCCGCGATGAATCACCAAAGTAGACCCTGGCCGGGTGGACTTTCCCGCGTAGCGGCGTTTGTGTATTAAGTAGAATTTTTCCATGAACCTCGGAAGCGGAACCCACGTAATCCGGTCCGCAAACCAGCGCCGGACGGCGGCTTATATTCACATACCATGTATGGCGCATCGCACGGCGGCTTTCCACGAAAATACGCAGAATATTTTCGGGCGTTTTTATGCTGTAAATATTGGCTCCGTGCGCCGGCACCTTTACGCTTAGCGCCAGATCAGACACCGCAGGCTGGGTAAATGCGGGAGATTTGGCCGTGATCCGGGCGTTGACCTGAACGTGAAACAGCACGCTAGAGCCGGGCGGGCCGTAGGCTACCATCACGGTCGTGGAAGCTTGCTTAAAAATTCCAAAGATCCGGGCACAACTTAACCGCAGGGTAAAAATTTTATTGATCGCAAAGTTTGAAATTACCGGAAACAGATGGCCGCCCGCGATGGTTTGCGTGCAATGGCCAGGCATCAACACGCGCCGGGGCAGGTAGAAGAGATTTTGGAAAAAAGTGATATCGCCATTGGGGCTTTTTCGCTCAAAGACGCGCACGCCATTGACGGCCTTGAACGCCACATGCCGCACATTGATGCTGGTTTCAAGAATCCGCTGAAAACTTCGCGCGAAATAATTGGCGGTTTTATAGATGTAATAAAGAGGGCGTAAATCGCCAGCCTGTCCAACCGGTGCGCAAAAATCATAACTGGGGCCGACCGGTCCATTAACGAAATAACAGGGCGTGGTGCCCCCCACCGCCAGATACGCGTCGTAGCCATTTCCACCATAGGCAATGACCTGCCACATGGCCTGATGGGTCAGGCGGCTAAGCCAGGGCGGATGGGTGCGATACAAATTAAACCAGCCGGTGTGCATCTCCGTGGTAAGCCACGGGCAGGTGCGATTACGGGTGCTCCAGGGGCCGGCCCCGGCAGCGTTGGTACCATGGTGCATGCCACTGAAAAACATCGGCACCTCAAGCCCCATGGCGCGAGCTTTGGTGTACAGAAATTTGTAATAGGCATTGGGAATAACATTGCCCCAGCCTTGCGAATCTTCATTTTCCAATTGAACCATGATGACCGGCCCACCATGATTGA
>JAKATV010000239.1 GCA_021818565.1 Planctomycetota bacterium | reverse complement strand
CATGGGACTTGACGGGGTAATCGGATAAATCACGGCGGTGTCACTGGTCCGATAGGCCACGCTTGCCGCCGCCTCGTTGCCATCAATGGTTAGATGCTGTTTGGTATTCATAATCAGTCCTTTCATAATCTTCAAATTGCCTTGAGTGCCGGTTCCGAATTCGGCAGCATTTCCGGCAGGAATGTTTGTCCCTTGCTCCATCGTGCTATTGCGTGGTACACGTGCCTTGCGAGGCGGTCAACAGCCGTGGCCACCCTAGGCGTTAATTTATCGCTTATTTCTACGCTTTGACATCCGATCGCCGCCACCCAGGCATGGGGGTGTGCGCCGAACGCGCTTCGTGCCATTGCCAGCACGGTTCCCGGTGTGGAATAGTGCCCCATGCGCACCGCACCGCATTCTTCCTGAACCGGGTTTATGGAGATACTCCCCGCTGGAAGCGCCATACTGGCATCAATAAAAATAATCCTTTGGCATGGAGCGATATCCACTGCGAGCTCCGGTGTCAGTTGTCCGCAGGAAATCAGTTGAACCTTCTGCGCAAGTCGCCGAGGCAGAATTGATGTCAGTTTCTCGATAACCGCCGGTCCGGCACCGTCATCAGCACGCAAGGTATTGCCATAGCCGATAACCAGTGTTTCAACCGGGGGGATCGTCGCATTAATCTCGTTGCAGTACATCGCACACCTCGCCGTCAGCGCGACACAGCTCAATCCGCAATGGCATCTGTCCCAGGGCATGCGTCGAGCAACTCAGGCAAGGATCGAAACAGCGGATAACAGCTTCGACTCTGTTAAGCATGCCTTCGCTTAGATGCTCGGCGTCCACAAATCTTTCGGCAACCTGTCGCACGCCCAGATTCATCGCCAGGTTATTGTGACCGGTTGCGATAATCAAATTGGCCCAGCGGATCAGACCGTTTTCATCAATTTTGTAGTGATGAATCAGCGTGCCGCGCGGTGCCTCTGATATACCCACGCCTTCGAGCCGATTGGGCCGAGCGCGTGATCGGATATGAGTGTTGAGAATGTCGGGAAATTGCAGCAGGCGCTGAATCATTTCAATGCCGTAAAGAATTTCAATGAGTCTGGCCCAGTGGTAATGGAAACTGCTTTGTGGCGCCCGCCCCAGGCGCGTGCGAAACACACCTAATTCCTTATCCGCGTTCACTGTACCGCAGCGTTCCGCCACGATCAGGCGGGCCAGCGGACCGACGCGATATATGCCTGCGGGGTATCCTTGGGGCTTGAAATAAGGGAACTTGAGATACGAATATTTTTCAACGGCCTCGCCAATGAGCGCTCCATAGTGCCGCTGATCGTTGCGCCCCAGTTCCGCAATCGGGAAACCTTGGTGGTCCACGAATTTCATGGCTCCGTCATAGTGCTCCAGCAGGCCTTCAGGATTTACAAGCCCGGCAAAATGCGTCGGAAAATTCGCAAATGCATCTACTTCCGCCGGATAACGATTTTCCACCTGATGAAAATAATCCAACGCGCGATTTACCCGCGCCATGGCCGCCGGAATCTCTTTGAGAATCGCATCGCGTTTGTCCTCCGTCAGCGGGGCATTAACGCCCCCCGGAACTACCCACGCCGGATGTATTTTCTTCCCGCCCAGCAGGGCGATAACATCCTGCCCAAATTTGCGCAGAAGAATTCCATCACGTGCAAAATCCGGGTGCTCGCGGATCAATCCAAAAATGTTGCGCCGCAGCGGATCACCGTCCATCCCGAACAGCAGATCGGGGCTGGAAAGATGAAAAAAAGACAGAGCATGACTCTGCACCATCTGCGCAAGATTCATGATGCGACGGAGTTTGTCCGCAGTAGGTGGAATGTCAACTGCCAGAATATCATCGCAGGCCTTGGCTGCCGCCATCAGATGGCTTACGGGACATATCCCGCAGATACGCGCCATAATGCCGGGCATTTCAGTCAGGGGTCTGCCTTCCACAAATTTTTCAAATCCGCGAAACTGCGTCACATGAAATTGCGCATCGCACACCTTGCCGGATTCGTCAAGGTGAATAGTTATTTTGGCATGTCCTTCTATGCGGGTAACACCGTCAATGGTAATGGTTCGTGTCATGATAAAATCCTTTTTTGTTAAGCACCATGGCCTCCGGGCGCAATTCATTTTCCAAAGCGCGAAACGCTCATGGCGTTGGGCACGCGTCCCGCCAGAAATTCCGTCAGCACAAACCAGATGGCATCCGCGGGCGGCGGGCAACCCGGCAGATACAGGTCCACCTTGATTACCTCGTGCAGGGGTGTGGCGAGCGGACGCAAGGGCGGTACAACGGTCAGCGGAAGGATGGCTTTGCGTTCTTCGGCTGTGGGCGGCTCCTGGGCATTTTCCACATAAGCCCGGTCAAACAAGTCCGAGCGGTCCCAATAATTGCGCATCGCGGGAACATTACCGGTGACCGCGCAGTCCCCCAAAGCTATGACGAATTTGCTATGTGCGCGGATGACATTGGCTTTGTGCAAATCTTCTTCACTGCTGACCGCCCCTTCCACCAATGTTACATCCACGCTTTGCGGAAATTCCTTAGGATCCACGACCGGTGAATGTAATATATCCACCAGTCCGGCCAAGGTAATAAGCCGCTCATCAAGGTCCATCAGGCTCATGTGACACCCCGAGCAGCCGTCCAGCCAGACGGTTGCGACCGTTGGCCTGGTTGTTGTTGCAGTTGTTGTCGTGGTCATAATTTAACCTCCCGCATCAGGGTTAGATAAGGTAAAAACTCGGTCTTCTTTGTCATTTCGCCTACGGCGGTGCCACGGTGGGTTAATGCGCCGGTTGGACATACATTGACACACTTACCGCATCCCGTGCAGGTCTGGCTATCGCCCCAAGGTTCATCCAGATCATGGATAATCGCGGATAGCACGCCCCGGCCTTTAACATCTTTGGTATGGGCCCCTTCGATCTCGCCGCAGACGCGCACACAGCGCAGGCATAAAATGCACCGATTGTGATCCAGCCGCATATAATCGTGTGAATTATCCACCGCCAGATGGGGGAAGCGATAAGGGAATCGTACATGATCGATTTCCAGCTTGGTTGCCATATTTTGTAATTCGCAGTGCCCATTGCTCACACACACTGAGCACACATGATTCCGT
>JAKATV010000084.1 GCA_021818565.1 Planctomycetota bacterium | reverse complement strand
CCCGTACCTTGGTGCAGGCCGCGGATTTGGCCGGGTTTTTGGATTCCATTCACAAGCCGCTGGATCTGGTGGTTAATTTTGTTCTCGATGAAAATGTGCTAAGCCGCCGCTTTGAAGGTCGTCGCGTTTGTCCGGTATGTGGATCGGTTTACCATCTGGATACCATGCCGCCTGAAGTTTCCGGATTGTGCGATCAGGATGGCCAAGCCCTGGTAACCCGCCCGGATGATCAGCCTGAAGTGGTGCGGGAAAGAATCAAGACGTATCGGCTTAGTGTCGAGCCGCTGGTTGATTTTTACCAGAAGCGCGGAATTCTTGTAACGCTGGATGCCGCCGGCGCACCCAATGATGTCACCGCCGCGGTGGTGGAACTGATTCGCGGCCATGCCGGAAAAAAGCGGTAAAAAATATATAATATGATGGAGTGCCTTTTGGCCTCCATGAGAAATCAGCCATGAAAATAACATTAAAATCCCGAAGTGAAATCGACCAGATGCGGGCGGCCGGCCGCGTGGTACGGCAAACCCTTTTGCGCTGCAGAGAAGCGATACGTCCCGGCATAACCACGCGGGAAATTGACCAGATCGCGTATGAAACATTCACCGCCATGGGGGCGGAAGGGCTTTTTAAGTATTATCCCACGTATGAACCGGGGAAGGGTTTTCCCGGCAACACCTGCATCAGCGTTAATGAAGAAGTGGTGCATGGCATTCCGGGTCCGCGGGCTTTGGCGGACGGAGATGTCGTGAGTGTGGATTGCGGAATTCGCCTCAATGGGTGGTGCGGAGATTCAGCGATTACCGTTGGTGTGGGCAGTCCAACACCGGAGAATCTAAAGCTCATCCGCGTGGCCGAAGAGACGCTGCAACTTGCCATCGATTCCATTCGCCCCGGCCTCCCCTGGTCGGCGGTGGCCCGGAAGATGCAGGCCCATGTGGAATCTCATGGTTTTTCCTGTGTGCGGGAATTTGTCGGGCATGGTATTGGCCGACGAATGCACGAAGATCCCAAAGTGCCGAATTTTACATCCCGGGAATTTGAGCGGCATAGCGATTTTTATCTCCAGGTTGGCATGGTTCTGGCGGTAGAACCCATGGTCATTGCGGGCAGCGAACAAGTGGTGGTTCTTGATGATGGTTGGACGGTCATCAGTAAGGATTCCAGCCCGGCGGCGCATGTTGAACATACGCTGGCCGTGACACCCGGCGGCTGTGAAGTCTTGACAGATGGGAATTAATCGACGACACTATAAGGTTTATTGAGGAAACGAATGCCAAAGGAAGACGCCATACGCTTGGAGGCCTTGGTAACAGAGGCCCTGCCGAACGCGATGTTTCGCGTGAAGCTCGAAAACGGACATGTGCTTCTGGCGCACATATCCGGGAAAATGCGGGTGAATTACATCCGAATTCTCCCCGGGGATAAAGTCACGGTTGAAATGTCGCCCTATGATTTGAATCGGGGGCGGATTATTACGCGGAATTGACCCGTTTCCCTTAGTGCCCCAGGCTTGGCCGGGCGATTGCGGGGATTCGCGGGGCCTGCCCAAAATGGGGCCGTCCCCCGGGACGATTAATATCGTGAGAGCACTGGATTAATTTAAGATTTTTGGTATAGTAAAGAGTTTGCCCCTCGGCTGGAGAGTTCCACCGGGTGGAAGCGAGTTTGGAGCACGTGATGAAAGTGCGATCTAGCGTTAAGAGAATTTGTGAACATTGCGTTGTGGTGCGCCGAAATGGCGTGTTGCGCGTAATTTGTAAGGCTGACCCGCGGCATAAGCAGCGCCAGGGTTAAGTTTGCATGTTCAGCAGGTTATGTCAGAACCTCCGCCCGGCTCCGGCCTTTTGCGGATTCTGAAGTTCGCCTGTGTCAGAAACCAGAAAGCCTGTTGAGGAGTTTGTATGCCCCGTATTTCCGGTGTGGATATTCCGCTGGACAAGCCAGTTCGCATCAGCCTGCGATATGTATATGGCATTGGACCGGTCAATGCCTTGGGAATTCTTAAGGAAGCCAATATTGATCCCCAGAAGCGGGCCAAAGAGCTTACTGAAGATGAAGTCGCCCGCATCAGCAATATTATTGACCGCAGCTTTGTCGTGGAAGGGTCTCTGCGGCGGCAGGTGCAGCAGAACATCGCCCGGCTCAAAGATGTGCAGTGCTATCGCGGGTCGCGCCATCGGCGCAGCCTGCCCACCCGCGGCCAGCGGACACGCTCCAACGCACGGACCCGCAAAGGACCGCGCAAGACTGTCGCCGGCAAGAAGGGCGTGAAGGAACTCCACGGCTAATATCCGCCGGACATGGCGCGGCGGGTGCGGCGCATGTTCAGCGAAATTTTTCAATCATTGAGGTTATAACATGGCAAAAACGGGTAAGAAAAAAGTACGCAAGAATGTGGGCCGCGGAATTGCCCACGTGAAAGCCAGCTTTAACAATACACAAGTGACCATCACGGATGTGAATGGCGAAACGCTGGCATGGGATTCCGCCGGAACAGTTGGCTTCAAGGGTGCTCGCAAAAGCACCCCGTTCGCCGCCACCCGCGCTGCGGAAAATTGTGCTACGAAAGCCAAAAAGTTTGGCGTGCAGGAAATTGAAGTGCGGGTTAAAGGGCCGGGGTCCGGCCGTGAATCGGCCATCACCGCTTTGCAGAACAGCGGTTTGAAAATTACCTCCATTGAGGACAACACACCGCTGCCGCACAACGGTTGTCGCCCGCCGAAAAAGCGGCGCGTCTGATATCAGTTGCGTCAGCACCTGATGGCCTTGGCCACGCCCGGCGGATTATGTGATTTGCTTGCCGGTGGTTGGGGCTTTCCGCCGTGGCGCAGATCCGATGTGGCGGATTTCCGCGGTGGCTATAATTTTGAATGGTTCATTTGATTCCGTTGTGACAGATGCCTTGTGGCGATAATCCTGCGGAATAGTCAGTTAGGAGATTTTTTTATGCGTATGCGTTGGCGTGGTCTGGAACTCCCGACCAAAGTTGAAATTGATAATTCCATTGTCTCAAATACCTACGGAAAATTCGTGGTTGAGCCGTTTGAACGCGGTTTCGGAACCACCGTTGGTAATTCCCTGCGGCGTATATTGCTTAGCTCGCTGGAAGGTGCCGCCGCGGTTTCCGTGCGCATC
>JAKATV010000049.1 GCA_021818565.1 Planctomycetota bacterium | reverse complement strand
CTGATGGCCTTTAAGGATAATCGGATGGGCATAAACTTCTACATCCCGAATCTGCCCCGATGCAATGCGATGCTGGTTGATAAAAAACTTGGTGACACCGGCTTTGGTTTCAGCAAACTGCCGCTCCAATGTCTCCCGCCCCGCAATGTTTATATCCCAGATGTGCATCGTGCGCAATTGCTGGCGCGACCAACCCCAAAAGGTGCATGCGGCATTATTAGCGTCAAAAATTCGGCCGTTCTCGGGGTCCAAAAGATACTCCATGGCCGGACTTTGATTAAATATTTGCAGAAATACATCACTCTCGCCGGCGGCCCGGTCCTGCAGATCATTGATTATTCCCATGCCTCGTCCTCAAGCGGTACCTCGCAACAAAAACATGTGGCCTGTATCTGCCGCAAGGTGGAAAAATCATGCCGCCAGCCAACTTCCAGGATTACAAAATCCGACACGCCTTCTACTTTTCGGCGATTAGCCGGCGTCTTGTTCGGGAATTCCATCCCGTTTTCATTTACTTTCGCCGCAAAAACGTGCCCAAACCTCAAAACGAGATATTTTCAATTATATCTTCCGCAAACTGCATCTGATTGCCCCGAGCGACAGCAGGTTTCTTACGACTTGGAATCTATGCCGCTCAGCACGAATCAACTGCTTCAATTCTAGCAGCCATTTGTGTTATCGGATCAAAAATTGTTTCCGATAACTTTTTTATCACTTTTTAGAATATTTATATTTACGAATTATCAACAGAATCAATGCTGATCTGTTTCCTGATTATTGGTCAATTAAGCAGCCAAGATCGGCGGTGCAACAGCATATCCAAGGCCGGGGATATCGGCTGCATCAGCAGCAACGCAACGGTCGCCGGGGGCAGCGGTATGGCAATCCGATGCAACAATGCGGCGGCCAATCCCGCCAGCACTAAAAACACTTTCCGAGCCAGCGGTTCGATGGGCAACGTGCCGGGCAGCGCTAAAATAAATACCGACGCAAAGATAAAATCCGAACTGCACACTTCATAAAATAATAAGGCGATGGATCTTTCCGGCGGAAGATACCACAACCCGCCGATGCTTTGCCAAAATTCATGGTGCAGCACGCGCGGTGACAGCGGCCCAAAAATTAACCCCACCAACACCGCAATTAAAAATAATGCCGACGCATCCGGCGGCAGAATGTGCCGATACGACAAATACAATCCAGCAATAATAATGGCGAAAATGCCCACCGTCCCAATGCGCCCCGGAACGCCACCCAACAGCAGCGTCGGTGGCGATGGCAAATTCATGGCGAACATACTTTGTAACGCAATGTGGGCTTGAACCCCCGCCGGATCACCGGCAACTTTCCTTAATGCGTGCTGAATAACCTGTTCGGGCCGCGGCAATAGTACCGCATCAACGCCCCGACCCGGTGATCGCTTTGGCCAGCGATAAATTTGTGCCGGTATGGACTTATCAATATCGCCGATCGTCAGATGATCTAACACCAGCACCGGCCAGCGTCCGGCGGGCAGCAGTATCGCGGTTAGAGCCAAAGGTGCCAACAAAGCAATATGAAAGCGTTGTTTCCCCGGCAAGCCGGCAATCCAAATAAGCAGCACCATGCTTGCCCCCATCACCGGTGCCCAATACCAGGGCAGCAATGGCGCGGTCAGGCCCGACCCAACCATCGCATATGCCAACGTATGATTCCACGTTAGCAGTTTGCCGCGCATGGTAAACCGCGCTAATAAATAGTGCGTGACACCCGCCGCCGCCAGGGTGGCCAAAATAATCACCGCGGCGCGGAATCCAAATACCGCAACCCCCCACAACAGAGGCAGGAGCATCGACACACTGATCGTTTGATAAAATTCCCTACGCGCCACAGGCCACGAAAGAAAAGGCCTTTCCCCCCCGGCATGATGCTGCGCCATCTGGTGCGCCGCCGGCCCCGGTAATTCGCCGATAGGCGTGTCTTTGGCAGTCATGTCGTCTCTCCCGGTGGGCCCGTCCGGGCTTTCGCGGTCTTCAATGAATGAATCGTCACGGCCAAAGCCAGCCGCGACGGACACACATAGCTGCACAGGCCGCAATCAATGCAGGCCGAAGCCTCCTGCGCAGAAATTGCCGGCAAACTATCAATCATGCGCACCTGCGCCATCAGACCGGCTGGGTTCAAGCCTGCGGGGCACGCGCTCACGCACCAACCACAACGGATACAATCAACGCTTTGTTCAACCAACGGTGGCGGCCGCAGGGAAATAATCCGAATCCACGGCTCTAAAACGGTCTGTTCCGGATTCACCAGTTCCCCGGCCATCATGCCGTTGATGATACATTGTCGCTCTTTGTAAATGACCCCGGCATCCGAAAATATCTGCGACAGTGGTTGTCCCAAATTTGCCGCAATCAGCCGGGGCATGGCGTTATGGGTGAATAGCTCCACGGGACGCCAGTGCGGCACTCCGCCGAATTCAATCCAGCAGCCTAATATCCAGCACGTCATGGGGTCTAAAAGAATAATACCGGCATCCGCCGGCGATGCGTAGGGCTGAATTTTCAAGCCCAGCAAAGCTCGCAACAAAATACTCGGGTGCCCCAGCGGATATCGATTAACCAGGGGGCGAACAACAAACCCGTGCGCTTTTGCCACGGCCCCCCATTGATACCGGATTTCCGATTCATCCCGTGGAATCGCCAGAATGGCCCGGTGTGCCGATACACAGCGCCGCACCAGATTCAAACCCGCTATCAGTTGCGGCAATTCAAATTCAGTTAACACCCGCGGAAGGATCGATTCCGGCTGCGGGGCCACCAGATTAAGCACCACATCACTTACCGCCCCGCCCTTAAGCTGATCGAGAAGAGCCGGTGCCCAGATGTCCTGATTCCCTATCTTCAAGCGCTCCAGCACCTCCCGCAGAGCCGCGGGAGTTTCCGGCAACAACGTTGGCGGGGAACTCTCAACGATGTCCCGTGCCGGCCAGACCGGCGCGTCCCAGGCCGGTGGGCCGAAATACAGCCCCCCTGGCACGTGCCGCGATTGCAATGACATTTTCCCCATGAACATGATGGTCTCAGTTGCGCTGCTTCCTGATTTCAACCACAACAGTAACAGCCAATTCTAGCCCCGGCAATCTATCCTCTGATA
>JAKATV010000292.1 GCA_021818565.1 Planctomycetota bacterium | reverse complement strand
TGTTCAACAATGCGCTGGATGGCTGCGACGAGTTGGGTTTCCGTAAGATTTTCTAGTAATGCAAACGGCGTGGCCAGACGCGTATCGGTATCGGCGATGGCTAGGCCGGTGCGTTTATCTCCGAAGTCGATTGCCATGATTCGTTGCGACATAGTTGTACCTGTTGCAAATTAGAACTTGGAACCTGGAATTTGGCATCAGAGCTTTTGCCTTTTGCCTGCACGTAAACATGCGGCCAATAGGCGAGATGCCTGCGTTATACGTCGGGATACGAACTCCTTTCATCCTAAAAAAGGTACCTGACACCTTTTTTCTGTAGTCCTCGGCGTTCACGTATACTTTTCTGGGTATTGCTGCTGGATCTGGGCAACCAGTTGTTTAATTTGCTCGGTTTTACTGGCGGGGCAGATCAAGGTGGCGGCGGGGGTGTGGACGATTACCATGTCCTTCAGGCCGATGGTTGCAATGAGATGGTCATTTTCGGATATTGCCAGTACTTCCGAGGAATCCAGGGACGCTAGTTTGCATCCGATGGCGCGGTTGTCGGAGGAATCGGGGGTTATGGTGGCGGCTACGGAATTCCAGTTGCCTACATCCAGCCAATTTACCGGCATGGGGACCATGGCAACATGTTTGGATTTCTCCATGACGGCATAGTCGATGCTGATCTTGGGCAACGTGGGATATATTTCCGCCAGGATGCGTTTAAAATCTTTGGTTCCCCAGGCGGCGGCGATTTTCATCACGCCGTCATAGGATTGGGGCAAATGCGTTTGCAGTTGCTTTAATATGGTTTGCGTTTTCCAGACAAACATGCCGCTGTTCCAGAAATAGTTGCCGGATTGCACATATTGCCGGGCCACAGCTTCCACGGGCTTTTCCTTAAAGGCGGTGACGTTATACGTCCCGGCACCCAGTTCGGTGCCGCGCTCCACATAGCCATAACCTGTTGCGGCGTGCGTGGGTTTAATGCCGAAGGTCACCAGATATTCCGGGTATTGATCGACCATGTCAAAGGCGGTGCGTAGAGCATTCTGAAAAACATCCAACGGTTCAATAATATGATCCGCCGTAAGGATGGCCATGGCCGAGTCGGGGTTTACTTGGGCCAGCACGGCGGCTGAAAGGGCGACGGCATTGGCGGTATCGCGGCCCATGGGTTCACCGATGACCTGGTTTTCCGGCAGCATTGCCAAGTCCGCCAGCACTTGGTCGCAATAACTTGCGGACGTGCACACATACACGCCGGCGGGTTCAATGAGACCGCGCAGTCGGCCAACGGCGATGGACAAAAGCGATTTCCCGCCAATAAAACGCAACAATTGCTTGGGACGCAGCCGTGTGGACATCGGCCAAAGCCGCGTCCCCGAACCACCCGCCATAATTACCGCAAAACGCATTCGGGTCCTTTCCTTGTTCTAACACCATCGTACCGCAGGCATCTTGCCTGCACGTAAGCATGCCACGCGTACCGGCGACGCTAGGCCACTCTCCCGCCAAAAAAGGTACCTGACACCTTTTTTTGTTATTGCATTTCACAGCCGGCAGAGTCGGCGGTTTTGTGGAGCAGCGGAGCACCGTCGCTGTGCCGGGCGGTCTTGTAACCTCCCGTCGCCGCTCTCTGTTATAATCGATTTTGGACGGGGGATAAATCGGGCGGATAAATGGGAATTGATGATGATGAAGTATTTTCGACGTTTTGCGGCGGTGGGCGCGGCCTGGGTATTAGCGGCGACGGTGGGAGGCGCAATCGCGGCTGCCAAGCCGGCAGCTCCGGTCGCGGATAACTCTGTTGTGTTAGCCAACCCTGAAATCAACGCACAAAAACATGAATTTACGATACCCGCGGCTTTTTGGAATGAACATCTCACGGATTGGCTGGATGTGGCATTATGCGGGCGGCCCAGTAATTTTCTACATGAAACTGTGCTAAGTGTCCAAACCACGCGGCATATTTTTAAAACTGCGTTTCGCGGCATTGGCTATCATTCCGCCACAAAGTGGTCGCCGGACCTTAGCGATTTTGCTTTTATTCGAGGGCAGCCGGTGCTGATACTGGTGAAGTTTCAGCTCCACGGGAAGCAGCAAACATTTCTTCTGGATGAATTAATTGAATTTCGCGCGTGGCATGTTTCAGTCGGCCCATTTGGTTGGCTGTATCTTGGCACGCGTAATCCGTATGGTGTGGCTGCAGGACCGCAGCCACGGGCGGGGCAGCGCGTTGATCCGGCGGTTATTCTGGCGGACGATCCGCAGGCGGCAATGCAGTTTCGCGGCATTCAGCATGCCTCGCAGGCGTTGCTGGATTTTCCACTCTGTTTTGATAACTGGATTTATCCTAATATCCGTTATCACCGCAATGTCGCGGTGCTTTCCATGAAGGTTTTCAACAGCAATGGAAAAATTCCCGTGCAGTTGGTTGTTCGCCGCGTTTCGGAGGTGCAATATCTGCAGGCGGCGGAAAAATATTGGCACGATCCGGCGTTTGCCGCCTATATTAAGCGGCAGTTGCCGGTGGCAAAATATGTGGATGCGGCACGGCGGAAATTGTGGCAGAGGATTCACACGAAACACCTTTCCTGGACGAATTGGCACGTAGAGCGCTGTGTGGCCCGGTTGCGGTACGGATACGCGCAGCTTCAGGCGGCATGGGTGGCGTGGGATGTGGCCCATGCGCGATTCCGTGCCGCCAATAATTTGTCTAAGGTGCAGGTAGCGGCGCAGGCAAGATTATTTTTATCGCATTTGCGGCAGGTTGCGAAAAGTGATCATCAGCAATGGCTGGCGACACAGGCATTTGACCAATTACAGCAACTTAAAAAATCGCCCACAAAAACGAATGCTGCCGCTATTCGGCGTTTGCAAGCGGCGGAACTGGCCGACAGGTCGCGGGCGCTTCTGTATTCGAATAGGCAGGAATTGGACTTCTGGCAGCTTAAAAAGCAGCGGCTCAAACCCAATGATCCGCGAAAAATCTGGATACGCGATGTCAAGAGTCAATATGCCCTGGCCCAGGCTCAAAAGGCAATGGGGGAGGCAGGCCTGGCGTATGCGGCAGCGATGAAGACCGGCGGGGCGGAGCAGGCACAGCACCAGTATCTTGCGGCCATTTTGCAGGTATCTCTGGCCAAGGAAAAAGTGGCGCTGGTCAATGTGGATTTCCACATTA
>JAKATV010000343.1 GCA_021818565.1 Planctomycetota bacterium | reverse complement strand
ACTTCACAGCCCTGACGAATCACTTTTTTCTCGCACCTTAACCCCGTTCCAACAGCCCGGTTTTTGCGGTCAGAATGGGTAAGTTCGGGGCCAGGGGCATTTTTTTTGTAATTTTGTTATCGCACCACTGGCTTTTGACCGATATTATGGTGAGTATATACACTTAGTAAGAAGGAGGCCGTTATGCGCGTTCCCAAACATCCCACGTTGATCCGCCGCATGCGCGATGCCCGCGTGAAACAGTTGGCACCGCGCTGCCCGCCTCTGGCCGCGTCGCTGGGGCATAATGCCGCCGGCGGCGCGCATCTCACGCTCAAAGTGAAAGGCAGGACACGGACAGTCTATGTTCCCAAGGACCTTACGGAGGAGGTTGGCACATTCATACGCGAACACAAACGATTACGACATCTGGCCGGCGAAATCACGACGTTGCAGTTGGCCCTGATCCGCACGCACGCAGCGGCCCGGAAGCGGCGTGCCGGGAGGGCTTAGCTCTGGGTGCCACGGTGGCCAGAACCATCGCCCACTTCTGGCCGGAGATGAGATCTTGGCTGGGCCAGATGGCGGACACCCGCGATCAGGAGAGCATCATCTACCCCCGCCGGTTCCTGTTCTGGACAGCCGGTATGACTTTCCTTTTGAAGCTGGGGTCCCGGCGGAAACTGCGTTTTGAACTCGATAGTCCCACCGCCTTGGCCAATCTGAACACTCTAAGCCAATCGAACATGAAAAGTCGCGCCCACAGCGATACGGTGGAACACTTTTTAAGCCATGTTCCCACGGGGGCTTTGGAAACCGTGCGGCGGAAAATGATCCACCGTTTGATTCGTATGAAGGCCTTGGACTATGGGCGGTTGCAGGGCCACTTTTTACTGGTATTGGATGGCACCGGTCAATTGCACTTCCAGCGGCGACACTGCGCGCATTGTCTGGAGCGGACCAGTAACGGCAAAACCTCCTATTACCACAATGTTCTGGAAGCCAAACTGGTGACGCCCGATGGTCTGGCACTCTCCGTAGCCTCGGAGTTTATTGAAAATACCGATCCCCAGGCCACCAAACAGGATTGCGAACTCAAGGCTTTCGGGCGGCTGACGGAAAAGATCAAGAAGCAGTATCCCCAACTCCGCCTGTGCCTGGGTATGGATGCGCTCTATGCCAATGGGACCGTTTTCACGACGTGTGAAAAGAATCACTGGAAATACTTCATCACCTTCAAACCAGGTTCAATGCCGGCGGTATGGACCGAGTATCAGTCTCTGCTGAAATTGAGCCGGGCCAATCGCAAGGTCGTACAGAGAGACAGGAATATCAGCCAGGAATTTGCGTGGGTAGAGGGCCTGGAGCATACCGACGATCACAAACGGCATCATACCTTCAACATCTTCCAATGTCTGGAGAAGTGCCGACAGGACCATTCGGAGCGTTATTTTGCATGGCTGACCAACTTCTCCCTTCGCCCGGATACCGTGGTGGAGTTGGGAAATAAGGGCGCACGCTGCCGATGGATAATCGAGAACGAAGGATTTAACACCCAGAAGAACGGCGGGTTTAATTTGGAGCATGCCTACAGCACCCAGCGCAGGCAAATGCACAATTGGTACCTCCTGTTGCAGATATCCCACATGATTCTGCAACTCGTGGAGCACGGCAGTCTGCTGCGTCAGAGCGCCAAACTCAGCTTTGGCTCTCTGGCCGCGATGGCACGTCGGCTCTGGGAGAGTATTCGAAATGTCCTGATTCCCGATGAGGCGTTGGATATTGCCGCCGCCGCACGCACTCAAATCCGGCTGAATTCCTCCTGACCGCCGTGCCGTAGTCATGCTCCAAGTCTCCCGGCACGCCGGGATCAACCCCAACCCAGCCCAATCCGCCCTGTCTGCCCCTCGTTGAACTCGCGTGAAAAACGACGAAGTCCGCTCTGCTGCGCCCGGCGGCCGACGTCCGCCCGGCGAAACAGCCTCGCCCAATAACCTTAGGGGTGATTCGTCAGGGCTGACAACTTCACCGCCCTGTGGAAACCCGGCCGTACTCGGATACAATCCACCATAGACCATGGATCGCCCTGTACTGAAACTTGGTTCCCGCGGCAGCCTGCTGGCCACAACCCAGGCCCGGCAAGTTATCGGCTTGCTGGAGCCATTTCTGGGCGGGCGGAAAATCGAACTGGTCATCATCACAACATCCGGAGATAAAGCCGTCGATACTCCGCCGGCCCAATCCGGCGGCAAGGGGCTGTTCATCAAGGAAATTGAAAATGAGATGCTGGCAGGCCGCATTGATCTAGCAGTCCATTCCGCCAAGGATATGCCCACCGAAATTCCGCCGGGCTTGGTCATTGCCGCCACCCCCCCCCGCCAACCTCCCAACGATGTGTGGATTGGCCATGCCGGTTTGGCCTTGGCGGACCTGCCGCCCGGTTCGGTGGTCGGCACATCATCGCCACGGCGCCAGGTGCAGGTACTGGCCCGTCGGGCGGATATTCGCGTGGAGCCGCTGCGAGGTAATATAGACACACGGTTGAAGAAAGTCCGCGATGGCGTTGTGGCTGGCACACTTCTGGCGCAGGCAGGGCTGATGCGTGCGGACATGCTGCCGCCGGAGGGCGTGATTTTATCGTGCGAAGAATTCATCCCTGCCGCCGGCCAAGGCACGCTGGCCATTGAAGCGCGGTGGGATGATGAATTGGTTTGCACCCTGGCCAAATCCATTCACCACCGCCCCACCTTCTGGGCCTTGGACTTTGAACGCAAGATTGTGCAGGCTCTGGCCGGTAACTGCATGGCTCCGATCGGCGTGTGCGCCCAACAGCGTGGAGTCGTGGATGGGGTAGCGCAAGCGGGATGGATCGTGCGAGCGCTGCTGGCCACTCCCGACGGCCGGCATATCGCGCGGGGGACGCTGCTCACGAAGAAACCTTCCGCCGCAGGGTTAAACGCCATGGTTCGACCGCTGCTAGAAATGCTGCAAAGCCGCGGCTCTGATGAGATTCTCGCACAAATCGCCGCCCATGGCCGTTAGCAGACTTTTGGCCAACCAGCGGCGTACGCTTATCGGCCACTTGCCCGGCGGCGCGGCCTTCTGTAATCTTGGCGGAAAAGAGCCGGAGCACATTTTCCGGTGGGACTTTAAGGCTGGAAGGTTGGCATGAAAATTTAACTGGCCTGGATAGCT
>JAKATV010000537.1 GCA_021818565.1 Planctomycetota bacterium | reverse complement strand
ATTTCAGCCCTATCATGGGGCTAGATGAACAGATACGAAAGGATCCATCATGAAAGAAAAAGTCCATCCCGATTACAATTTTGTCAAAGCCCATTGTGCTTGCGGCAATACCTTTGAAACCGGATCAGCATCCAAACGCATCGAAGTTGATATTTGCGGCGTTTGCCATCCGTTCTACACGGGTAAACAGAAATTTGTTGATACGGCCGGACGCGTGGAACGCTTCCAGAAAAAGTACGCGAATTTTGATGTGAAAAAAGCTATGCAATCCACCAAGTAGCATGGCCTTACCAAAAACTTAAAACGTCGTGTCCGCCGCAAGGCCGGGCGCGACGTTTTTATTTATGCGGATTCATCAGTTTGCCTTGCAGGCCTTTGGATTTCAGGAATTGGCGATATGTCGGACACGGTGCGCACGAAGGGCCATGATTTGGTGCTCAGAAAGCTCCACGGCATGCACGAGCGGCAGGGGGCGGTACAACGGGAACTTGAAGAGGCCGGCACCACCACCAATTCCGCCAGACTGGTGGAATTATCACGCGAAAACGGGCGGCTGGAAAAAGCTCTGACGCTCTATCGCACGTATCTCAAGCTTCATGCCGATGCTGTGGAGGCGCAGCAAATCGCTGATGACGCCGCCGAAGACCAGGACTTTCGTAATTTGGCCGCCGCTCAGCTTCTGGAACTGAAGCAGCGCATAGATCCTTTGCTGGATCAGATGCTGGATGAATTTCTCGCCGGGCAACGCGGCACATCTGATTCCATGATGCTGGAAATCCGCGCAGGCACCGGCGGAGATGAAGCTGCCTTATTCGCCCGAGACCTCGCCGAAATGTATCGGCGATTTAGTGAAAAAAGCAACTGGCGCTTTGATGTACTGGATTTTTCCCCCACCGAACATGGCGGCTTTCGCGAATTCATCGCCAATGTCCGCGGTTCCGGCGTGGTTGAACTATTGGCCATGGAATCAGGTGGCCACCGGGTACAACGCGTGCCGGAAACGGAAACGCAGGGCCGCGTTCACACCAGCGCCGCCACGGTAGCTGTATTGCCGGAACCGGATCAATCCGCCATTGAAATAAATCCCGCGGATGTCCGCGAGGATGTTTCGCGAGCGGGGGGGCCGGGTGGCCAGAATGTCAATAAAGTCGAATCCGCCGTGCAATTAACGCATTTGCCCACCGGCATTACCGTGCGAATGCGGGAAGAACGCAGTCAGCATAAAAACCGGGACAAAGCCTGGCGAATTTTACGATCACGCGTTTTTGAATTCTTTGATCAGCAACGTCGCGCTCAGCGCTCCGATGCTCGCCGCGAAATGATCGGCAGTGGTGACCGCAATGAACGCATACGTACCTACAACTTCCCCCAGAACCGCCTGACCGACCACCGGCTCAACCGCAACTTCCCCCTGGAGAACATCATCGCCGGGGAAATGTCCGATCTTCTGCTAGCCCTGCGCGACCTGGCCCGCGAACGCCAACTCGAATCCATGCTGGATTCGTAATCGGCTATTCCGCGGCTTATTTGGCGGGGCTTATGGCGGTGGTTTCCATGGCGAAGGTCGCATGA
Organism: Planctomycetota bacterium; assembly: GCA_021818565.1. Taxonomy (GTDB): domain Bacteria; phylum Planctomycetota; class Phycisphaerae; order WQYP01; family WQYP01; genus JAMDCX01. Next base: position 1,629 of record JAKATV010000537.1, on the reverse strand, counting down.
ACCGTATTGCCCGCGAAGGCTACGGTTTTGGTCCCTGATTCCGCCGGTACTAGCGCGGCGGGGGGGTGAATCAGGGGCGGACTGATTTGCGGCGGGGCTACCATAACCCAGTTATACAACGCCATGATAAAAAGCAGTAACGCCAGAATATAGCCGGGAATAATGAACACCGTGGCAAGCATCCGAATAAGTTTGGGACTTGCCAATTTCTCCCATGCTTCAGGATCTAGAGTTTTTCTGACTTTTCTTGCCTTTGGAAAAGATTCAGACCAATCCATCTTGAAGGGAATTTGCAGCATCGCTGGTACTCCTTTATGTAAGCCAGCCTCCGTTCCCGCCTGGATTCTCGGCCGCAACATACGGTTGCGGCCACACACGTGAATAACCAATGCAAATGCTGTGCCATAAAAGCCGGCGTGTCGGTCTTTTTGCCAGGAAAAGGCTCTGGAAGCAATAAGTTGTCTAATAATCGGCATGATATCGCGATATCTCTGTGGCCAGCATGAAAAGGCGGGCCGAATTGAATTCCCCCGCGGAAAAACCGTGCCCACAGATTCAACGCGCCTGTATCTTCTGTGCATAAAACAGGCAGACCGGGGAGTCGGCGCATTGGGTCCTCCCCGGTTGAGAACGATTTATACGATGCATCTAAGCGCTTGAATGTGGCGATATTTAGAATTCCGCAAGCCTTTTTTCCTGCTTGGGCCTCGTCATGGCTAAGCGCACGCCATTGTGGCATAGCGATTGCATAAATCCACAACGTAATCGGTTGGCCCCCGCCGGCTAACCGGACAGAAGTATGAACGCCCGTAATTCCGTTATGAAGCCTTGGGGGCTGGTGCGCCTGCTCTCCGGCAGGATTAGTTTAATTGGCGTGCCGCATGTGCGTAGCGGTGCCATACCGCATGTTGGTTTTATTCCGGGCCAGCTAGGCCCGTCAGGAGGTGATCCTGGATACATGCCCCGGTTATGAGTAATCAAAAGACAGTTCTGCGCCCGCGTGTGCCGGGTGAACAAGGAGAGCTGCGACTGACAAGATCGTTGGAAAAAAAGAGGTATTTGAGTATGGATTTGAGCAACTTTTTCACAAAGAAGCGACTGCGCTGGTGGTCGATTGTTTCGCTGCTTGCGATGTTATCACTATATGCCGGTCCGCTTTTAGCCCAAGTGGTCGCACCGGCACCCGCGCCGGCCCCGGTCGTCGCGCCGGCAACTGCTGCAACAGCCCCGGCGGCGTCTGCGCCTGCGGCTCCTAATTACGCCACTCCCACATGGTTGAATCACGGCGATACCTGCTGGCAGTTAATTGCCGCCACTATCGTTGGGATGCAAAGCATTCCCGGCCTGGCAATCCTCTACGGCGGTGTCGTGAAGAAAAAATGGGCGATTAACTCTGCGTTCATGGTCTTTTATGCTTTTGCAGCCGTGCTGATCGCCTGGTTGCTATGGGCGTACAACATGGGCTTTGGTCCGCAGTGGTTCCCCTTTGTAGGTCATCCAACCCCGGTGGCCAGTATTATGGATGAATTGAATCAGGCGATTGTTCCGGGTGCTAATGCCGCCTCGCCATTCGCCACGGCTGCGTTTCCCATGTCCGCCATGGTTTACTTCCAGTTTGTGTTTGCCGCC
>JAKATV010000381.1 GCA_021818565.1 Planctomycetota bacterium | reverse complement strand
AGTGTCCTGCTGGGAATGCCGAGTTGCCACATAGGCAATAATGCGCGGGTGTTGCTGATTGCAACAGCACACTTGTTCAAAATGGATGGGGCTGTGGACCGCATCCCGGTTCGCCAACAACGCCATCACCAGACGAGCATTTTCATGGGATAATATCGAATCTAAAGCGGGTTGTCCCACCAGCGCGTCGGCACTGCGACCGCAATTGGATGCGACTTCTTTATTCACAAAAAGAATTTGGCCGGCGGCATCCACCACCGCGGCAAACAGCCCCGTTGAATGAATCATCGCTTTTGCCCAGGCCGGATCTTTGGGCATACATTAAACTCCAGTGCCGCGGGGAGCCGCCCGCGAACCATTCCATCGTCGCAGGTGACGATGATTATAAACATGCCCGCCGGTTTACGCAGCAGCTCAGCGAAAGCCAGTCCCTGCCGCTTTGGGAAATATGGTAGCGGGACCAGTACGCCGCGGGCAAAAAAACACCCGGTCGATTTACGTCGACCGGGTGCTGATTACTTAAAGCAAGCTAAGGATTGACGGTTCAGAAGTATTACTTCAGGCTCGCCAGAACTTCATCTTTCACATGGTTGGGCACTTGCGCGTAGCTGTGCGGCTCCATGGTGTAGTTGGCGCGGCCCTGCGTAAGTGAACGCAGAATCGTGGAATAGCCGAACATGTTCGCCAACGGGACTGTGGCATCGATCACCTGGGTGTTACCGCGATTTTCGGTGTTTTCAATCATGGCGCGGCGACTGGAAATATCTCCCTGTACCGGCCCGGCGAATTCAATGGGAGTGGTCACCTGAAGCTTCATGATCGGCTCAAGCAACACCGGCCCGGCTTTCTTACATGCCGCCTGCATGGCCAGAATACCAGCCTGTTCAAAGGCGATCTGCGAGGAATCGACATCATGGTAGCTGCCGTCAAAAAGCGATACTTTCATATTCAGCATCGGGAAGCCGCCGAGAACACCGGATTTAGCGGCCTGCCGCACGCCATATTCCACCGATGGAATATATTCGCGGGGGATCGCTCCGCCCTTGATATCGTTCTGAAACAGCAGCGTATCCTCGGAATCATCACCTTCCACCGGCACATACGGCTCAAGCTTAATCCAGCAGTCGCCATATTGGCCGCGACCGCCGCTCTGCTTGACGTGTTTACCCTGGGCTTCCGCGGCCTTGGTGATCGTTTCTTTGTAGGCGACTTTGGGCTTGCCGACGGTGACATCCACTTTCATGTCGCGCTTGAGTTTGTTGGCAATGATTTCCAAGTGCAATTCACCCATACCGTGGATGATGGTTTGGCCGGTTTCCGGGTCAAAGTTGCTGCGGAAGGTGGGGTCTTCGCGACGCAGCGTGGTAAGCGCTTCGCCGAGCTTGTTTTTGTCATTGGCGCTTTTTGGCTCAATGGACATGCTGATAACCGGCTCGGGGAATTCCATTTTTTCCAGGAGAATCGGATGATCCGGATCACAGATGGTGTCGCCGGTCAGCCCATACTTAAAGCCCACAACACCGACAATATCGCCGGCTTCGGCATATTCACGCTGAATACGATCCGCCGCGTGCATTTCCCATATACGCGAGGCAATTTCTTTTTTATCGCGCGTGGAATTGATAATGCGGGCACCGGATTCCAGCTTGCCGGAATAAACGCGAACATAGCTCAAATCGCCGTGCTGATCGCTGACAATCTTAAATACAATGCCGCAGAACGGCTCGTTAATATCGGCCTTGCGGATGAGTTCCTTGCCCTTTTCACGCACATCGTGTCCCACCATTGCCGGCTTATCCAGCGGGCTGGGCAGGTAATACACCACCGCGTTGAGCAGCAGTTGCACGCCCTTATATTTCAAGGCGGACCCGCACAAAACGGGATTGATTTTAATAGCACAGGTGCCCTTGCGCAGGGCGGCCTTGATTTCATCATTGCTCATGGGCAGATCGGAAAGATATTTTTCCATCAATTGATCATCACATTCAGCCGCTTTTTCAATCATGTAAGCACGCGCCTGATCGGCTTTGGCTTTGAATTCAGGGGGTATGGGTATTTCACCCCAGGTGCGGCCCTTGGATTCCTCATCCCATTGATAGGCCTTCATTTCCAGCAGATCAATGACGCCGGCGAAATGTTCCGCCGCCCCGATCGGAATCTGAATTGGAACCGGATTGGCTCCGAGACGGTCATGAATCGTTTTGACGCAGAATTCAAAATCCGCACCAACTTTGTCCATTTTGTTGACAAAGCAAAGTCGCGGAACGTGATATTTGGTGGCCTGTCGCCAGACTGTTTCCGACTGCGCTTCGACGCCTTCTCGACCGTCAAACACGGCCACCGCACCGTCGAGCACACGCAAAGAACGTTCAACTTCCACGGTGAAGTCAACGTGGCCCGGGGTATCGATCAAGTTAATGATGTACTCTTCGCCATCGTCGGTGCCATTGATTCGCCAGGGACATGTGGTGGCGGCGGCGGTAATGGTGATACCGCGCTGCTGCTCTTCTTCCAGGTGATCCATGACCGCGGTGCCTTCATGCACCTCTCCGATCTTATGGGTCTTACCGGTATAAAATAAAATACGTTCAGAGACGGTGGTTTTGCCCGCATCAATATGCGCCGCAATACCAATATTACGATAATGGGTTAAATCGTGTGCCATGATATGTACCTCTGTTTCCTTAAAGAATAAAAAACTTCTGAAATTCCTGATCACCATCGAAAAAATAAACCCGCCAGAAGCGTCCTTCTCCGCCGAGCGGCATGACCGTTTCGGCAGGGCGTTTCTCGCGGGCACAGACTTCAGTGGTGACACTCCACCGCACCGTGCCGATGTTTCACCCATGCCGGGCGTCGCATCGGCCGCGGGGCATGGGCTTAGAAAATATCTATGAGCAGTTTCACCTTTCAATCCTTGTAACAACCAGGCTCAAAAGCCATCGTGTCCGGCACTATTTTCTCCGCCGGCAAACTGCGTTCCAATATCTAGTGCTCTGTTCCCTCCGTCACTACGGGTTGCTTGGCCTCAAACCGGCCAGATGCCAGGAGTCGGCGGCGAGAACCGAGTTCATAAACCCCTTGAGCCGACACGACGCCGCAGATGGCCGGTTTCAGGCCAACCCTACGGGCGGGGGCCAAGAGGCCGTGGGCTTTGTCGCTCGTCGTCAACGTATGTATCCATACGCAATCCTCCTCGCTCC
>JAKATV010000497.1 GCA_021818565.1 Planctomycetota bacterium | reverse complement strand
CGGCTCCTGCCGGCACGCCGTGCCAGGAATCGAGTTGTAGGTGCGATTGCGGACGTAATACAGTTCGCTTTCAGGATCGCTTAGACCCGTCCCAATATCCGTTGAAACACGATTGCCATCGGGATAGCCACCGTAAATGATTTCATTGGCACAGGCGCTTCGCTCAATGACCAATGAGTAATGATCAATGAACAAATCATTGGAAGTTCTGCGTTTCTGATCAGTGATCAGTGTTCCTTGATCAGTGACGTTCACCCCAGATTCCCCGCTCCGCTGTAACCCGTAACCTGTCCCCTGTAACCTCGGCCTCGTGCCGTAGTCGTGAAATTGTTCGTTCAACGCAACCATGGGCTGCCCGCCAACACACAATGGATTCGACGCTGAATTCTAACCCCCGCCCCCGTCGATGCCAAATGCCAAATTCCAAAGGCTCTCCTTCGTTGTTCGTCGACAATATTGATCAGTGATCCGTGGTCATTGATCAGTGATCCGTGAAGTTCGCCACCGATTCGTTGCCTACTCTGTCATTTTACTTGGACCGCAACTAATCCGTCAGATTAAATTCGTGCAGCAATATTTCAAACTGTTTGTGATATTCCTTGCCGCCGATTTGTTTGCCATAGAGCGCGACAAGCTGTTTCAATGCGGCACGGGTCTGGTCCTGATAGGCGTTGGCTTGCAAATTGCAGCGAATGAGATAGTAGTAGGCCTGCCAATAAATTTCCGATCCCGGCTCAAGTTGGGGAATCAGGCGGACATAAATGCTGTGGGCATGACTGAAGTGCCCTGCCGCAAATAAAGCGCGGGCGGCCCCGATAAAATTGGTCATATCGCCGGGGCGCTGCTTTTCCAGAGCTTTGAATATCTCCCACGCCTGTTGGCCCTGGCCGGCGCGGCTGAGTTCTGAGGCCATAATCTGCTTATACGCGTATATGTCTTCTTTATTTTTTTTACCGGGCTGACTTTGCAGCGAGAGGATCAACTGATTGAGCAAGGCGGCGGCGCTGGCGGCCAGCCGTTGCGACTTGCCGGGGTCCGTATGCCGCAGGCGGCGACTTTCCTGATCATACTGGCCGATGAGGCCTTTGATAACATCCGCGGAATTCTGCGTGGATTGACCGGCAAACTTCTGTACCAGCGGTAGAATTTTATTATTTTCCCCGGCCAACTGGTATTGACGAATGCGATAACGTAAAAGTATTCCGCGCATTTTCGGAGAAAGTTGGCTTTGCATCGCGGTGAGCTGATCAAGAAATTGCCCCGCCCGATAGGGATTTCGCAGGGGATCAATAGCGGTCGCGGCTTCCAGCAGAAGAATATTGGTGCGGTAGTTTTTTGCGCGGGCCAGTGCTTCTTTACCGGCGGATGCCGGAGGATGATTCAGCAGATGCAGATAATTAGAGGCGGTTTTAAGCAATTGCCGCGCGGCGGCGCGTTGTTGGGTTTCGGGGAGCTTTTTGGGTCCCATGGCGCTAAGCTGTTGCGCCCGCACGCGAACCAACTGATATTGCGCATCAAGATAAAGCGAATCGGTCGGGGTAATGGCGTCGAATAATTTTATGGCCTGGGAATATTGGCCGGAATTTTCCAGTTGCAGCGCATAGGGAAAGCGAATTTGCGGATCATGAAAATGCCGCCAATCAAGACTGATGGCCTCGGTGGTAAGGGAACTGATGCTCGCGGGCACCTGGCGCGATTCATTAAGTTGCGCCAATTCTGACAAGGCCATGGCAATGGCATGTTTAGCCCGTGGGTCCGTCGGTGCCATGCGAACAAAGGCCACATTCATACGGGCGGCCAATTCCATTTGGCCCAGTTGGGAAGCGGTGATAGCGGCAATCAGTGTGGCCTCGGCCCGAATGGATACAGGAAGATTTTTTTTCTTCAACAGACTTTCCGCGGTGGCCAGAGACTGGCGTTGGTTGACGCGCGCCGGACTTTGCGCATCAAGCCACGCGAGAGCCAGCACCTGCAGAGGCGGCAACTTGGCTGAATCGGCTTTTGCGGGAATGCTTTGTGCCAAGTGGGTGAAGATCAGGCTTTGGTATTGGGGTGCTTTGCTGATGACATCACTGACAATTTTTTCCGCCGCCTGTTGAGCTTTAGCCCTTTGGATTGGGTCATTCAGAGTTTTAGCCGATGCCGTGGCAATGCGGAAAGCCAGAAGTTGTTCCCCCATTTTAGCGCTGACGGAATTGGCTCCGGCCTGTTTGGCTGTCCAAGCCATGAATGTTTTAAGCTTAGCGCTGGCCTGCGCGTATTTTCCGCTGCGCAGCAAGGCTGTAACCTCCTGGTATCGCGCATCATACTGCAACCACACCGGGGCATGAGCACTCTCGGCGACTGTGAGATCGTGGATGGCTTTGTTGTATTGCCCATTATGAAGATATGCTTTGCCGCGAAGCAGCACAGCGCGGTAATAGACTCCGTTGTTTTGTGATCGGGCGTAAATAGAGATGCGCTTAATGGCGGAAGCCAGAAGTGCCTGGCGCGCCTTGCCGGCCGGCGGTGAGGCCAGCCCCGCAAAATAATCGGCATAAGCCAGATAATAACCGGCGTCACGCTGCCCGTTGAGGGCTGTAATGTAGAGGGCTTCATCGGCATGGGTGAAGGTGGTGGCATTGTTGAGTTTTGTAACCACCGCCGAGTAGTGCTCAATCGCTATTTTTAATAATTTTCCGGCCAAAGTCGCGGCGGGCAGGAGCTGTTGCCGCAGATTCGGCGTGCCGGACCAGAATTCAATTTGATTGACCGCATTGGTAGTTAGATGGGCCAGGATAAATTCAGCCTGTACGCTTGCCCATTCAGGATCAACCGAGTTACTCGTGGATTTAAGATAGGCGGTAACATCCTTAATAAATTCTGTGCCCATTTGTTGTTGTCTGGCGGGATCATTTTTGAATTGGTCCCACGTGCAGAAAATATTTGCCGCCCCATACAGCGCCTTGTCCGCGGGCGTGGCCGCTTTTTTCAACCCGGCGGCGATTTTGGTGGTTGCATGGGTTTGTTCCAGTTGTACCACGATTTGCGCGGCTGTGGCATTGGGCGGCAGCACGGATACTGGTCCCGGGGCGGCTGCGGCATGGACCACACATGCGGCGGCCAAGGAAAATATAAATGTCAGGCTGATGACGTGTTTTCGAATTCCTTGCATGGTGACAAATCCCTTATTGGCAGATAAACCCGCGTGTACGCGGCGACGGTGTTCCGTAAAG
>JAKATV010000314.1 GCA_021818565.1 Planctomycetota bacterium | reverse complement strand
AGCCGCCGACTTGGGCACCGGGTTGAATGTAGCAAGTGCATTATCGCGGAAGGGCCGTAAATCAATGCTTTTTGCTCATGGCTGGGGGAAGTCAGGTTAACCACTGTAGCTTCCACCAGCGCGAGTTGTTTGTTGGCGCGAATCGCGGCGATGTGTTCCCGCGCTTTAGCCGTTTGAATATCTCCAAATGTGCTTAAACCAAGTTGCCAACCCCCACCCGTTTGAAAATTCTGATAGCCATGCAGGCCATAATTCTGACTCACCGCCGGCCCTTTCCCAGTGACGTTGTAATATCGGCCATCGATGTCCCCGACTGTATAGCCGGTAGTCAGGGTTGGCCCAAGATCGCCCCAGGCAATGGCTCCTCCATCGGCTTGGGCGGCACGCACGAGTTCGCGCACCCGTTGCAAATCAGGTCGATACTTCACGGCAAGCTTCAATAGCTGACCAATGGCAATGGATGGTCGCACAAGGCGGTTGGCCTTGAGTGAATTAACGCTGGGAACCAAGGTAACCGTGGGATCCAAATTTAATGTTATAGCCAGGTCGGTCGAGTAGTGATAAAAGCGATTCAGGGCCAGCAATACTCCCTGTCGACGGCTTGCCACTTCCGCCTCCGCACTGGCAACATCTGCCGGAATTGCTGTACCGGCTTTCAAACGCAATTTGGCGAAACGCAGCAGTTCCTCAGCGTCAGCCTCGGCATCACGAGCCGCAACCACATCCGCCTGCGCCTGAACAAGCTGATAGTATTCAATGGCACCATTTTCAATGGTTTGTTGGGTTTCCACCGCCTGTTGGGCGCGGGCGGCATTGAGTCTCTTTTTGGCCGCCACGATGTTGTAGATCACCTGCCCAGGGTTGACCACCCATTGAATCGCCGCCGCCGGGGACAGGGAACTGAAATCGGCCGTGACAATATTGCCCGCGGTGGAACGGGCTACACCGTTGCTGTAATTAAATATCGCTGTGGGAGCCAGCACGGGAAACGCCGCGCCTACGCTTGATGCCAGGCGGCCGTGCGATTCCTTGACCTGCTGACGGGCAATTTTGATATCCAGATTATTGGCCTGTGCCACCTTAACAACCGCCGCCAGATTAATCGCCATCAACTCGCGATACATGGCCGGCACGTGCGCGCGGTCAATGTGAAATGTCGGCGCGTTGGCGGTTCTGGTCGGCAGCAGCGACACATGCGCATGGTTGCTGACAACCTGAAAATCCTGGGAACAGGCGCTTAGACAACAACCGCACAGGCCTAACAGCAGCCCGGCAACCTTTTTATTCATAACCTCTCGCTTCTTAGGAAATTTAATTGGCGAATCCGGCGACTGCCGGAACGGGATTCACTTTCTCCGCCGTCACGGTAAGCGTTCGGTGAATCGGAATAATTTCGCCGCCCGGCTGCACAAAATCTTGACCGCGCACGATAATGCTGTCCCCTACCTTAAGACCCGAGGTAATCTGAACCATCAGGCTGGTGGATAAACCGGTCTTGACGGGCACTTCCACTGCCCTGTTTTTGCGCACCAGCATCACGCGGGTAACACCGCCGGAGGTAATTAGTGACGTTTGTGGCACCAGAACTCCGTCAGCGCGGTGTTCCAATATCTTCACATCCGCATACATGCCGCCTCGCAACATGCCCGTTGGGTTGTCAAGGTCTATTTCACATCGCAACGTTCGCGTGGCCACGTCCAGAGCATCCGCAGTACGGGTAATGGTCCCCTTTAGGTGGGTGTTATCATAACCAAACGGCGTTACCAATACCGGCGTTCCCACATGAACAAAGCGGACTTCCTGCTCCGGCACATCCACAAAGACCCGCACTTTGTTCTGCTGCACAATCTGGAATAACGGCTTAAGTGATTTTCCCGCTGCGGCTGATTGGACAAAATCACCGGGGTCAATTCCGCGCACCGTTATTACCCCGTCAAATGGCGATGTGATGCGATCATACTCCAAGAGGGTTTGAAATTTTTGCATCCGAGCTTGTGACACATTGACATTGGCCTGAGCCAAAAGCACCGCGGATCGGCCGCTTTGAATCAGTGCCTGCGCCGAGGCAACTTTGGCGCGAGCCACTTCCACACCCGCCTGTGCCCCGGTTAGCTGGCTGGTGGACTGGTCAAATGCCTGCTGGCTGATGGCCTGCCCCTGAAACAACTGCTTGGAACTGGCGTAAATAGCCTGCTGCAACGTCAAGGAAGCCTGGGCCGTGGTCAGGTTACCTTTCGCAACACTTAAACCGCGAAGGTATTGGTCCAACTGCGCTTGCGCCTGCGTGACACCCGCTTCCGATGCAGCCAGTGATGCCTGGGACTGCGCCAATTCTTTTTTGAGCTCCGGTTCTTCTATAACGGCCAGCAATTGCCCGGCCTTTACGCGGTCTCCAATATCCACCAGAACCTTCTTTATATAGCCCGAAGCTTTGGCGTAAATGTTGGCTTTGTAATAAGATCGCAACGATCCGGGTAAATCCACCACATGCGCAATTGGGCCGGCCGTCACCCGTTGCACCAGTACCCGTGGCACCCGACTGGGATCACTGATATTCGCCACAGCCCCCGCGCTTAACAGCGTCTTTTTCTTTACATGGAAAAGCTCCACGGTCCCCACCACGACAATGGCACCGACGATGCCCACTAAGATAATCTTCAGCGAGCGCTTATCGACAAAACCGTTCACAGATACTCCATCATTGCACTGAACTTTCCACACCCTGCCCACGCGAACTCAAACTGTTGGGACGCTTTCATTTCCTACCTGCCTGAGGGAAACCACACCGCAGGGCTAACTGACCATTGTAGAATCCGTTACAATACGTGGCTCGAACACCATTGGTTCATTGAGCCTTGCAACTAACCCACACCTCGAAGCAGAAGCACTCCCAACGCTCATTTTTCCAGCGCACCGCGCTACGCACCAATCCTCATTGCCTGAAAACCAGGCAGCCAACGGCTTCCACCCCCGCCTTATACCTTATTGCAAACGCAGTACCCGTGATGATGGTTGCATATTTCCAAATATTCTTTTTTACGAATAATTCGTATAAACAAAGAAACAGGGCGGATAGATAACTATCCGCCCCGAATGAATTCGCCAGTAATTGCAAGCTAGTGCTCTGTCACGCCTAAATATTAGGATTGATTGGCCGCAAAGGCCCCAGATGCAAGAAGCAGCGGCGAAAACCGGGGCCGTAGACCCCTTGAGCTGCTGCGACGCCGCAGATGG
>JAKATV010000108.1 GCA_021818565.1 Planctomycetota bacterium | reverse complement strand
ACCGAAAGCGGCAAGCCGTGGCCCGCCGGCACGGCCCGCCCCCATCGGGGGCCGGACATGACTTCCGCCCTGTGGATCACCATGAAAGCCGTGGAAGCCCGCGCCTGCGGCATCGCGCGTTACTTCGCTTTCGTCTATCCGTTTTACACGGAGCACGACGCGACCTTTAATAATTTTGGCATGATGGGACAGGAGCATACACCCCTGCGGAGCATGGCGGCGTATGTGAACTGCGTGGCGGAACTCTCCGGCTGGTCTTATGTGGGTAATCTAAGAACCGCGGATCACGCGGTGTTGCTGGCACCGGTGTTTGCGCGTGGCGATCAGCGAACCGCAGTGGTTTATACCGGTGATGCAAATCCCCACGCGGTGCTTGGGTTAACATTACACGGAATCAGCATTCGCGGTATCGATGGCCGCAAGCTACAACGGAATGCCAGGGGAGCAATCCCCATTCCCGACGGCCTGGTATATCTGCGCGGCGTCGCTGGCGCGTTTGCCGGAAAAATTGAAACCGACACCGAAACCGGGCGGCTCTACGTGATTTCGCGCCAGCCTCCGCCCAAACTCCAGCCACACTCGCCGATCATTCTGCAATTTGACGATCAGGGCGACGAATGGACTAAACAGGGCTACATGCTCACCGATTCTCCCAGTACGCTCATCCGCGTGCGTGTCTGGAACCTGTCCCATCGCACTATGACGGTAAAACTGATGTTGCGCAGCCGCCATGCGAACAACCGTAATCCCCTCGCGTTGAGCATTCGGCGACGGATACCGGCGCAGGGCGACGCGCTGGTGCAATGGAGGTTCCGCCATTTGGCCCGTGAACTGGGCTTGGGCATCGTGAATTACCATTATCTGATGGTTACAGGGTGCCAGATGCCCGCAACCACGAACACCCCGGCCATCAGCCCGCTGGCGATTTCGGTCCGGCTGAAGGGCACGATGCGTGAATTTTTAGCCCGCTATCCGCAGCACACGTTGTTGGAGATCAGTCAAGTGACCCTGTGGCGGAAAAATATCACCGCCCGCGGCGGTATGTCTTTCTTTGCGCCCAAGGCGGGCGGCTGGGGTATGAAGGTAGCGTTCCATGGTGGCGGCTCATGGGCGTATCCGCAATTCCCGCTGCCCGGAGGAATTCACGCCAAAAGGGTGGTCGCGGTGCTGTTGCGGGCCCGCGTGGCCAAACCGGCGAAGGTGCGGCTGATGGTGTTTAAGCCCGGTTTGCCCGCCTATGGCACGCTGTCATCGCCGATCATCGCCGCCAATGGCAAATGGCACACCGTGCTGATTCCCCTGTCGCGCCTGACTCCAATGGAACACGGCCCCGTACACCTTAATAATCTGGCTGGCGCGAAATTTGTGTCAGTGGGCTTGAACAACGGCAGCGCCACGGGTAGCAATAAACTAGAGGTCAGCAAGCTATATCTGGTGTACCGGCGTTGAGGCATCCATTGTCCACCGTAGCACAACCCGCGATTCCAAAGTGCGGTTTAATCTGGGTTACCTAAACGTAAGGCGGTGCTTTCATGCGCCGCAGGGATTTTTGCAAACTGGCCGCTTCCGCCGCGCTGGCATCACCGCTGTCACGGGTGCTGGGCCGATCGCCCGCGCCGGATTCCGCAAACGCCGAGGGTACCAAGCCGGGGCAGCCCTGTCGGCGGAAAAAAGCCACGCCTCCTCCGGCCTGCAAAAAGTGTGGGTTCGCCCGGGCTGGTCCGGGCTGGTGACGGTGGACAATAAGCCATTTATCCCGTTCGGTGCCATGTACTTCAAACCGAATACCGGCTGGACACCGCGATTTTGGAAGGAATTTGACGCGGAGGCGACGCGACGAGATTTGTTGATCCTCAAGGCGCACAACTTCAACACCGTTCGTCTCTGGCTCACCAGCCTTTCCTTTTACCCGCACCCGGGCGCACTGGATTCCGCCGCAATCGAAAAATTTGACCAGTTTCTGGCCTTGGCGGAGGAAGCGGGCACCCACGTTCAGGTATGCGCGTTGACCACACGGCAGGGCAGGCCCGTTAACGAAATTCCCGCCTGGCAACGCACCGATGTATTCGCGGACCCGCATGCTTTGGAGGATCAGGAGCAATTCTGGTCGTTATTTGCCGGCCGATATAAGGGACGCAACGTGATCCTAACTTATGAACTGGCCAATGAACCCACGGTGCTCTGGAACACACCGGCCATGCAAGCCCTGTGGAATAAGTGGAACCATAAAACCACGCCGATTCCACCACCCAAAGATAATCCGGGTAATGCGGATCTTCTGGCTTTCCAGCACTTCCGGGAGCATGTCGCCGATGAGTGGACGCGAAGGCAGGTCGCGGCCATCAAGAAAACGGACCCGGATGCCTTGGTGACCATCGGCCTGATTCAGTGGTCGATACCCGCGATTCCAAACCCACCTCATTTTTATTCAGGCTTTCGCCCGCAGCGGCAGGCCAAGTTTCTGGATTTTATGGAAACACATTTTTATCCGTTGGCGGCGGGCGGGTATCGGTATCAATCCGAAGCGATCAAACTGGCGAATTTGGCGTACCTGGAGTCGGTGGTGCGCGAGGCGGCGTTACCGGGGTTGCCCACAGTGCTGGCGGAGTTCGGCTGGTACGGCGGAGGTATCTGTCCGCACTACGGCCCGCCAAGGCCGGCCACACAGCAGCAGCAGGCCGACTTTTGTGGGCAAGAAGTTCGAACGTCCACACCATAGGTTAGCGGCTGGTTGAACTGGGCCATGTACGATGATCCTGTGGCCAAGGACGTTACGCGATTCAGCGGGTTGTTTACTCCGGATGGTAAATTGAAACTCTGGGGAAGGCGTTTTATGGAAATTGCGGCCGGATATCAGGAGAATCTTCCGCCGGCACCGTTGGGCCGGATTGGTCCCCATCCGGAACTGCCATGGGATGCGTGCCTGACGAGTTCGGCGGCGGCGGAGAAGTTCCGCCTGGAATATCTGGAAGCGTTTAAGCGAGAGCATTTCCGCACATGATTCTGTCGCCGTGGCCGGTTACGATAAATGGATGGGATTGGGCACGGCGAAAAACATGATGTCCATTTGGTTTTGGAGTATTCAAACGGATGTTCCAGCATCGTTTTTACGTAACTCTTTTATTTACAATAGCTTAAGTTCGTTTTTCGCTTTTGCGTGTAGCCACTAAAATATCGTATTAATGTTGATGTAGTGCTTGACATTAAATTTGATTGTGATATTATAGTGGCCACTATGAC
>JAKATV010000315.1 GCA_021818565.1 Planctomycetota bacterium | reverse complement strand
CTTCCCGCATTGGAGTAATTGTTGGTCCAGTTGTAGGCGGTCCAGCGATTTCCGCCGAGGCGGTCATACGTCAGGTTGGAGCCGGGGGTAATGGGTTGATTAATGCCATAAATGTATCGGGAGATGGCGTGGACATTTTGCGAGGCGTCAATAGTAAAAGTAACCGCGTTCTGGGCCTGAGCGAGGTGCACTGAAATGGTTGCCGCCAAAAGCGCGCAAATGCTCAAAGCCTGCCGGTTCATCCGCGTTGTCATGGGAAATTCCTCTACATCGCCGATATTCATGGGGCTTATGTGTGTGACCGTGGCGTGATCATACATTGGCCCAATCAGCGGTCGGATAAGCGTTTAACCCGCAGGGGATCGCTTATCCGGTAAATGGAGTGTAACATGTTGATGGGGGGCTCATCAATAAAATATATTCCATTTTTTTTGCAAACAACGTGTGATAACTTGATCCGACGGTTTGACGACATGCTGTGACTCGGACGGACTCCGGGCTTTATGACGTGTTTTCAAAAATAGATGAAAAGCAATCCTCAACGCGTTTATTGTTTGGTAAGCCGACGGAGGATCAGGTCTTGCACGCCCCGATGTGCGAAGAGTTAAAAATACGGGAATTTTAGGGGATTTCATCGATAACAACCTCTTTTTGCACGCCCTTGAAGCAGGCAGCGCGGTGGGTAGCCAAGGAGCCTGCTCCGGGCCGTCCGAGATTTTACCTATTTTTCGCTTGACCCAATCGCCTTTAGCGGTGATAGTTTTAGTACAGCGCCGAAGCTGTCGTGGCCCGGGGTTCGATTATTGGATGGTCGATGGCGTCACGAGGCTGCGGCATGCCGGTCAGGATGTTTGGCTACGGAGGCTTTCACCTATGGCAACAGTTCGCACACAGCGCAGCGCGCCACCTTACGCACTTATTGTTTTCATCGGTCTGTTTCTTGTGGTGACCGTGGTCGCCATTCTGCTTTACCTTAAATTAGGTAAGGCGGAACAAACAGCTTCCGCCGATCAACAGAATCTGGCACTGATCGCGTCAACCGAAGATCAGAATCTTCCGATCGTTGCGGATCTTAAAGCTAACGCCTCCGCCAGCAATACGGTGGTGCGGCAGTTGGTTTCGCAAATAAATCAATTGGAAGTTGAGATCAGCGGCAACAGTGGGACACGGGTGTCGCAGCTCATTGGGCCGTCCGGGCCGGTGAATCGGGTGTTGACCAAGGCTGGTATGACTGGAAAATCACTTGTCCTGGCTTTGTCACAAGTGGATTCGGCCCTGGTCAATGCGCAAAATGAAATTAAGCAGTATCGCCTGCACCTGGCCAATTATCAGCGTCGGTTTGCTTCCACACGATCATCTTTTAAGGATGATATTCATGCGATTAATGATAAGCTGACATCCGCGCAGAATCGGATCGATGCTTTAACGGCCAAGTTAAATGCCGCCAACACACAAGTTTCCACCGAGGCCGGCACGTTGCAACAGCAAATTACCGGTGAACAAACCAAGTACATTTCGGAACTGCGCGGGCAGGTTATTCAGATTCAGCAGCTCAAACAGGAACTCCAGGCGCGAATCGCCGTGGTACAGGATTTGCGAAATCAAATCGCAGCCTATCGTGCTCCGAACACTGGTGCCAACGCCATCTTGAGTCAGGCCGACGGCAAAGTTATTCGCGTGTCGCCGATGACCCAGCATGTTTATATCAACTTGGGTACCTCTGAACATATTACCGTCGGCCTATCGTTTGCGGTGTATAATCCGAATCTGGGCGTCAACACGGGCCAGAACGGTGGTGGGGTGGGTTCCATATCCGTTATCCGCGCGGGGAAATTCGCGTCGGTCTGCCGCATTACCCACCTGCAACCCAATGAGCAGATTTTTGCCGGCGATCTGATTGCCAACCCGGTATTCCATAAAGACCAGAACCGGAAGTTCCACTTTGTTATCTACGGCGATTTTGATGTCAACGGTAACGGCGTACCCACGGCCGCCGGTCGTCGGGAAATTGTGCGGCTCGTTGAATCCTGGGGCGGCGTGGTGCAGAAGCACCTTTCCACACAGACCGATTTTCTGGTGCTGGGATCACGGCCCGCCAATTCGGAGTTGAATTTCAGCGGTGTGGAAACGGCGCAGACGGCGGCACTCAAAGCCGCCCGCGCGACACAACAGCAACGCTATGGGCATCTGGAACAAAAGGCACAGAATCTTTCCGTGCCGATTCTCAATGCCAATCGCTTCCTTGCGATGATCGGCTATTACGCCCATCCACTGGTGCGGCAGTAATATGACCGACAGGCTATCAGCCGCGTTTGCCGCACCAAGTCGCAATCGGCGGGCGCTATTGTGCCCCTTTGTGACCGCCGGTTATCCGAGCGTTGACCTGCTGGGACCTGTCTTGGAATCGCTGCAACGGGCCGGTGCCGGTTGTATTGAATTGGGAATCCCCTTTTCTGATTCCATTGCCGACGGGCCGACCATACAGGAAAGCTATCGCCTGGCGCTGCAAAATGGTGCTACAGTACCACGCATCATGCAGTCGGTGGAAAAAATTCGCGGCCTTGGTTTTTCACTGCCCATAATGGCCATGGCCAGCTTCAGCATTATTTTCAAACATGGGGCTGATGCGTTTGCGTCAGCTTGTGCCAATGCGGGAATCGATGGGTTGATTTTGCCGGATGTACCCCTGGAGGAAGCACCGGCGCTGGTTGGTTTATTAGACAAACATCATCTCAAAAGCAGTCTTTTGATCGCTCCTACAACAGCTCCGGATCGACGGGCAAAAATTGCCGCTTTATGCACCGGGTTTATTTATTATCTGTCGGTAACCGGTATAACCGGAGAACGACAATCCCTGCCGGCTGATGTGCCGTTAAATCTTAAAGTGTTGCGTGCAATGACACCGCACCCCATTTGCGTAGGATTTGGAATTTCCCGTCCGGATCAGGTGGCGGAACTGGCCCCGCTGGCCGATGGCATCATTGTGGGGTCAGCCATTATCAAGACCATTACCCGCGAACTGGCCGAGCCGGCACCGGATGTTGCCGCCGCGGTTGGGACGTTCGCAGCGGAACTTGCCGCCGGATTAACGCAATAACCAATTGTTCCACAAAGCCGTCGGCACTGCTGACTGTATCGCATTCGACTGCACCCAAGCCTGAAAATCATTTTAACGGTGTGCCGGCAAGCGCAAAAAATCAAATCCCCGGTTTATAAACACAGCGAATAATAGATCGCAATCCACCCCGGGGC
>JAKATV010000350.1 GCA_021818565.1 Planctomycetota bacterium | reverse complement strand
GAACCTCATGCCGCTGGCGGCCATGGCGGCTTATGATGCGGGCATTTCCTGTTTTTGGGAGATGCCCAATATTATGGGTAAATATCCGTTCGATATTAATCGGCGATTGACACAGCACACGCTTCGGAAGTGGAATATCGCCGCCTTGGCCAATAGCCGATTTACGGCGAACACGTTGGGTGCCCATCCGGTAAAGCCAATTGTGCTGTACTTGGGGGCAGATGAACACCGGTTTAATCCGCTCACTGCTGGAACGATCGACCGACAGGGACTTGGCATTCCTACATGGGGCACCGTGCTCGGCGTGTGCGCCCGGCTGACACCGGAAAAAGGGCAGGCGTTGGTTCTTGAGGCTATGGCGCAATTGTCGCCGAAGTTTCCCAATCTTCACCTGTTGCTGTTGGGTGGGCCGATGGAAAGCGAATTTGGTAATCAGTTGCGGGCTGCAGCGCAACGCCTGGGCGTCGCGGATCGCCTGCATATCGTTGGAAACGTGCCCGATCCGGAGCGGTATTACGGGATTGTTGATCTGGCACTTAACTCAAGAATTGATCCGGAGCCGTTTGGGCTTTCGGTGGTGGAGGCCATGATGATGGGTAAACCGGTGCTGGTTCATGCATTGGGTGGGCCGGCGGAAACGGTGACTGACGGCGTAACTGGTTGGCATGTGCATGAGCCAACGGTAGCGGGGTTCAAAGCGGGGCTGCTGCGGGCTTTGGCAGACCGGGAAAAATGGGCGGCGATGGGAGCGGCGGGGCGGCAGAGGGCGTTAGAACATTTTAGTTTGTCACGGCAAGCGAAACAGTATGTGGAGATTGTGCGAAAACGGCTTTCCACGGACCAATGACCACTGCGCTCAATAATCAATGACCACTGATCACGGATCACTTTAGGTTACGGGTTACAGGGGACAGGTTACAGCTTTTTTTGAAGCTGGAACCTAGAATCCAGAACCTAGAACCTTGAATATTGAATGTACCGATAATACTGACAATACTGACCAATACTGCCAATACTGACAATACTGATGTTTACAAAGAGGTGGGGGAGGAACTGCCAATGATCCCGGGGGCACTGATCACGGATCAATACCTTTGGGGCCTACGATATTTTACTCATTACCCATTGCTCATTATTCATTAAGCGTTCTCTGGTTGTGATAAACGAGCCACTCTCCTCCGGCACCGCCACCCCATTCTGCCCTGCCAATGCTGGAGGTGCCGCCACTTCCTAATCCTCCCGAAACAGACATTTGCCTGTTTACGGCATTGAAGGCATGATGTACGGGTGATGGAAGACACGGCAAAAAAGAATATACATGACCGCCTGGCCGCCGATGCCGCAGCACGGAACATATCACCCGTGCCCACCTCATGGAAAATTCGTCGCCTGATTTGGAGTGTCGTGCAGGGTACGTTATACCGCTATTCGTTCCATACTTGGTCAAACTGGCGGGCCATCCTGCTGCGATTATTCGGTGCCAAGATCGGTGAAACCTGCACAATTCGCCGCACCAGCAGAGTCTATTATCCCTGGCTGCTGGAAATGGGAGATTTGGGCTGCCTGGGGGATGACGTGGTCGTCTATAACTTGGGGGCGGTCAGGCTGGGGGAGAGGTCTTCGTTAAGCCAGGAAGCGTATATTTGCGCCGGCACGCATGATTACACCAGTCTGGCGATGCCGCTGGTAACGGCACCCATTACGGTGGGGGCGGATGCGTGGATTTGTGCACGGGCATTTATCGGGCCGGGAGTTAATGTCGGCGATGGCGCGGTGGTGGGGGCCTGCGCTGTGGTGATCAGAGATGTTCCGCCATGGGTGGTGGTTGCGGGCAACCCGGCACGAGTGGTTAAGAAGCGGAAAATGGCAGAAAATATTCCGGACGTTAAAACTGAGGGCGGATAGACGGCATGGCGGGTACCCACAATTATTCGGTGATGATTCCCACGAAAAACGAGGAGGCAAACCTTCCTTTCGCGCTGGCAAGTGCTGTGGGACGCGCGCGGGCTGTTTTCGTGCTGGATTCAGGATCCAGCGACAGCACGGAAAAAATTGCGAGGGACAGCGGGGCGCAGTTTGTGTTTCAACCCTGGCTGGGCTACGCGCGGCAGAAAAACTGGGGGCTGGATAATCTGCCGATTACGACTCCGTGGGTCTTTATCTTGGACGCCGATGAGGTGATAACAGAAACGCTGGCTGCGGAACTCGCCACCGTCGCCGACACCGATCAATGCCAGGAGAACGGCTTTTATGTCAACCGTTTTTTCGTGTTCCTCGGGAAACGCATACGCCACTGCGGCTATTATCCAAGCTGGAATTTGCGATTTTTCCGACATGGCAAGGCGCGTTATGAAGAAAGGGAGGTCCACGAGCACATGGTCGTGGATGGGCAGGTTGGATATCTGAAAGGGGAGATGGAACACAATGACCGGCGCGGCATGGAATTTTATATTGCCAAGCACAATCACTACAGTACGCTGGAGGCCAGTGAACTATTTCGAATAGAAAAGGGGACGGCAGAAGGTACCATGGCGTTCAGTTTTTTTGGCGGACCGATTGAACGGCGCCGCTGGATCAAACATAAAATCTGGCCACGATTGCCTGCCAAGTGGCTGGTGCGCTTCGGCTACATGTATTTTCTGCGATTGGGAATACTAGATGGGTTAACCGGTTTCCATTTTTGCGTGTTTTTGGCGTCCTACGAGCATCAGATAACGCTGAAGCTTATTGAACTCCGCGGGCAACGGGCGGCATCTCGCATCAATGAGCAATGAGTAAATTGGACCAGGTGTGGAAGGAATAGCGATACAGCGTGGATTGAACCATGCTCCAAAGTAAACGCCGAATTTTCCAGCTTTTGGGGCCGATGAGATCAGCCGCGCCGCCGCGGCGGAATTTGTTACCGGCGGAGTTGGCGTAGGTGCTTCGGTCATGGTGCATATCATGGCGTAAGAGCGGCAGGGGGGCAACTCGTTGAGTATTTAGCAGTGTTGGGCAGGCCTGTGACAGTTTCTGCCAAGCCTCTCCGGCCAAAATCCTTAATTTTTTAGCCCAATTGCGCGTTATCCATCTTTCTGCAACCCCATAGCCTTCCCGACGAATAGCTCAGACCCGCTGAACAACGTCATTGGAAAGTGAATAACATGCCTGCATCCATGGCTCCGTCGTAGCCGTGAGGATCGCCCCATATCCCGAAAACTTCCGACGCCCGCGCCAATTCCGCGCAATTCTGAAACTACTGACCACTACTGATGAATACT
>JAKATV010000075.1 GCA_021818565.1 Planctomycetota bacterium | reverse complement strand
CGTGACGAATCCGATAATGTGACCGTCGTGTTCGGCGACGCGACACGTCAGCGAATAATCTCGGCATAAAAGCAGGTACAGGTATTGAGAGTTCATATCCAAGGTCTCGGATTCCTCTACCAACTGATGGATCGCCACGGCATCGGCCAAAATCGGGCGGCGAATAATCACCGCGCCGTGCCGCAATTGATCGTTGCTCGCTGTGGGTTCCAGTTGCATCATTGTCATGTGCCTCCGTCAGGAAACGTCGATAAAAACGCGCCCACAGTCAAACGTTTGCGAGGCAAACCTCTGTACCGATCACATGAACCCCGTTCCGGGATCCTGCCTTTGTTTATTTCTCTAAACAATCGGAGAGTCGGTGCTATTCGCCACACCGCCTGCGCAGCAATCACAAAAAAACAATTTTGCGATTAACCACGACGAAACTTCGTCGCATGATTGTCCTAAACCGCTTTTAATAAATTCGGCAGCGCATGTCAAGCCTTTGAATCGAAAAAATGATAAAAATATGCCCGGGCCGCCGGCAAATGCTTATATATTAGTTGATGTGTTAATGGCCCGGCGGAGGAAGCCTTCGGATTGCAGTAAGATCTGATCGGCGGTGGGGGCGTCGCAGCGGCGCGCGTGCATGACGATGGCGCGTTTAACCTGCCCGTTTGCCTGTTGCAGCAGGATCGTGGCTTGCGATCGCGTGGTGCCGGTGATTTGCATGATAATGCGCGTACCGCGATCAATGAGTTTGCTATTTTTCAGGCAATCCACATCCACCATCACGTTGCCGTAGATTTTTCCAATTTGCGCCATTGCCAGGGTGCTGATCATATTAAGTACCAGCTTGGTGGCCGTTCCCGCTTTCAAACGTGTGGAACCCGTGAGAATTTCCGCCCCGGTGTCCAGACAAATAAAAATATCGGCGTCAGCCGTGATATGTTCCCGACGGGTGCAAGCCAGGAAAATTGTTTTAGCGGATCGTTGGCGCGCCTCGGCGATGGCTCCATGGACAAATGGTGTCGTGCCCCCGGCCGCGATTCCCAGCACCACATCCCGATGGTTAAGTGCAATAGCATCGACCGCCTTCGCGCCGGCTTGTATATCGTCTTCAACATTTTCAATGGAGCGGGTTATCGCAGCTGATCCACCGGCGATGATTCCGATCACCATGCCCGGCTCAGAGGAAAATGTGGGCGGACATTCCGCGGCATCCAATATGCCCAGGCGACCGCTAGTACCGGCACCGACATATATCAGCCGTCCACCGGCGCGAAAAGCGTGAGCCGCCATTTCGACCGCTTGCGCAATGGCGGCGGCCTGTTGCCCCACTGCCCTTACCGCCCGTTGATCTTCCTGATTCATCAGAAGCACCGCATCGAGCACCGGCATTTGATCAAGCTGGGCCGCGGCGGGATTGGATTTCTCCGTTTCAATATGGCTGCGGTCATGAATCATGTTTCGCCCCGGAAGAATCCTTATTTAAAAACAGCGGCAATGGGCGTTTCGGATCACCGGCCAGATAGAGCGTCTGGGTCGGGAATGAGAATTCAATACCCGCTTTCTCATAGGCCTGCATCAGAGCCAGATTAAAGCGTTCACAGTATGCCATATAGGTCCAGTAGTCGGTGGCGGGGCGGTAGTAGTAGTAGACCTGTATATTCAGAGACGCCGCGTTAAAATCGTTAAAGTGCACGCGGGGGGGATACCACATCGGGTTGGCGGCATCATGCACATTTTCCCGGAACTCCGGTGATTCGAGAATGTCCTTTATAATCTGCACGGCCTGTCCCATTTTTTCCACCGACGTATCGTAGGGCAGTGTCACGTTCATAGTGCGGCGAATATAAGGCCGCACGGAATAATTCTGCACACTGCCATTGACAATATCCGAATTGGGAATTGTTACCAGCGTGCCGTCAAAACTTCGCAGCCGTGTGGAGCGAAATCCAATGTCTTCCACCGTACCGCTATAACCCTCATACGCGATCCACTGCCCAACCACATAAGGCCGATCCAGCACCAGCGTGACCGAGCCGAAAAAGTTTTTCAGAGAATCTTGTGCCGCCAGAGATATACCCAAGCCCACAATGCCCAGCCCCGCCAGCCAGGAACTTATGTCGCGACCGAATATGTCCTGCATGATAAACAACATGCCGATAATCGCCACGAAAATGCGCAGGGTTTTGCGGATAATTGGGAGAATCTGTTCCGTCAGTGGAGTGTCATGCCGAGTGATGAATTTTTTCAGTGCCAATTCAACCGTGTTGACAATGTTAAAAACGTACCAAAAAAACGCTACGGCCAGCAGAAGTTCGATGGTTCTTCCGCAGATATTTCGCAATGTCGGGGCTAAATGCAGCTGCGCCAGGCCCGCCAAAAGAAATAGGGCAAAAAGCAGAAGATTTCCCGGCCCGGCGGCACCCGTGATCAGCAGAGAACTAAAGTGCCAGTGGCGATTTTCAAGGCCATCGCCAATTTTGCGCAAAACAATCGCGGTAAATTTGCCTGCGGCTACGCCAACAAACAGGCACGCCAGCAGAATCACCCAATTGTAAAGGTTGTTCTCCCGAAAAAGCTCTTCAAGGCGAATTTGACTCGTTAAGTGCGTGAGCAAACTACCCAGTGAATGATGGATCACAGGGGCCGGCGCGGTCGTTGCGGGTTTTACAGGTATTGGCAGTTGTGGCAGTATTTTTTTCATTCCGGATTCTTCTCGTTCACGGTCACCAGCGAGGCATCCACCGATGCCATCTTTCCATTTTACAGGCTCTACCATGATCGGCGAGAAAATTCAACTCAAAGCAAGTCGGGCCGAAGGCCCGACAGAGCGGAGACAGGAGAGAGTTTAGCAGTGGAGTTGTCCCTTGGTTGCCACGGACGACATGCTTTCGGAATCCATGCCTCCCGGCCAATGCCGTTGGGGGCGGCACCGCACCGCAGGCACCCGTTGATTCACAAGGAGGCGGTGGAGGTAAAGGGAGGAGATGTTACAATGGCCACTGAACACTGGCCAAGGATCAAAGCTTTGGAAGATTGATAGAATGTTCGCAGCAGTGGCAGCGGCCTTCTTTCTATAAAAAACCGCCAGGGCACGTCATCTTGCCGAACGGAATGCACCTGGGCCTATGGTAGCATTAGTCTTCGGATCGGCATGACTTCGTTTTGAGGAGCTAACGGTGAGCGGCTGCCAGTTATCACGCTCGGTTGGCATCGTAGCGGTGCTGTCGCTGCTCTTCTGTAGTGGTGTTTCGGCTACCCAGTGGGCGGTTGCGAACGCA
>JAKATV010000246.1 GCA_021818565.1 Planctomycetota bacterium | reverse complement strand
TCTACTCTGCACCGGTTGGGCGGCACCGCCAACACCGCCGCCCACCAGCGAACCTGTGGCGGCAAATCCGCCGATCACTGAGGCCGCCATTAACATCGGAAAACTCTGATTGACGTATACCATCAGCGCGCTAACGGGAACCATAGCCCCCGTGACCAGCAAGGCTCCTTTGTGATTCCATCTATCGGATATATGACCGGCACCTACCGCCAGAATCGCGGTGGACATTACGCCCACAACATAAATCGCCCCCAGCGCCAGGGAGCTTTCGTGCAGGGTGTTAAGCACCAGATAGGGTAATGCCACGATCATCATTCCACCGGCAATGCTGCGGGCAATACGGAACAGGATCAGCAGTGCCACGCTGCCGCGGTGGTTTCCGCGATGCGGCCGGGAAATTGCGGAAAAGGCTGTATTTTTTGGGTTGGCCGTCGATTCCGGCCTTTCTTCTTCTTTCATAGCGCTTGATTATAGCACGGCAGGCAAAAAAAATTAATTCGATTATGCAACTATTAAATTTTTCATGCGTGATATCTTTTGAAAACAATTTGCGACTGTACGCGGCGTGGAGATGCTATACAGTTGCAAATTATGGGATATAATGTTCTTGGGCCGCTTCCGGGCGGCTGAATGATGCAATAATCACCGGGACGACTATGCGAAGTGCTTTGAAAAAGAAACTAAACAGACCGTCGCCGGCGGCCTTGAATGCCGCCGAAGCAACAGTGCCGACCGCTACGCTGGCCAAAGCCTTCGTGTCCCTGATTCCGCACATGATGGGGTCGCTGCGGCGGCATTTACGCACGGCCGAAGGCGGTGATTTGCGCGTGGGACAATTCCGCATGATGATGGCCGTGGCCATGTCTCCCGAACTCTCTATTTCCAACGCTGCCGAAGTCATGGGCCTGACGCTGCCTTCGGCCTCCAAGGTTGCCGACGAATTGGCCCGGGCCGGCTTGCTGCAGCGGAAGGAAGATCGCCGCGATCGCCGCCGATCACTTTTATCTTTAACGCCTGCGGGCATTGCCGTGCTGCAAAGCGTCCAGCAAGCTGCCGAAGATCACTTTATTCAAATATTCCAACCGTTGACCCCCATGGAGCGCGGATTTCTACTGTGCGCCGCGGAAACCCTGCGACCCTTATTTCGACCAGGTGCCCGGCCCATGGCTTAGGGCAACCGAACTGTTATGATCATGTGAATTCAGATACCGGATTCCGGAGTCCAAAAATGAAAAACGCTTTGACCACCCTTGTAATTCTCCTGATTGTGGCAGTGTTTGGTTATTGGGCCTGGGAGCACTTCGGAGCCGCCTCGGCGAAGCAGGTTATCTATCAAACCGCCCCGGTCAAGCGGGGATCATTGGCTGCTACCGTTAGCGCCACCGGCACCCTGGAGCCACGCGATGTTGTGGACGTGGGTGCCCAGGTCAATGGAACCATCATTGCTTTCGGCAAAGATGCCGTGGGCCACACCGTTGATTACGATTCGCCGGTGAATAAAGGGACGGTTCTGGCGCTGATTGATCCTTCCAATTATCTGGCGCAGGTGGCGCTGGCCAAGGCGGCCGTTGAAGAGGCGGTGGCGAATGTGGAAGTGGCCAAAGCCAGGCTTGAGCAATACCAGGCTGCGTATATCGACGCCCGCGCGGATTGGCTGCGGGCGGAAAAACTCGGTGCCTCCGGCACCGCTTTGGCGATCACGCAATATGATGCTTATAAATCCACGTATGATCAGGCCAAGGCCAATGTCACCTTGGGGCAGGCCTCACTGGTGCAGGCGCAAAAAGCGGTAGATGCCGCACAAGCCTCCTTGAACAACGCGCAAATAACCCTGGGTTATTGCACCATCACGTCACCGGTCAAAGGCGTGGTGATTGACCGTCGGGTGGACATCGGTCAAACGGTCGCCTCAAGCTTCAGTACGCCCAGCTTGTTTCTGCTGGCCAAAAGTCTGGAAAAAATTCAGGTATGGGCCTCCGTAAATGAAGCGGATATTGGTCGCATTAAAGTCGGCGATCCAGCCTCGTTTACCGTCGACGCATTTCCCGGCATGGTATTTCACGGCGTGGTACATCAGGTCCGTCTGAATGCCACAATGGTGCAAAATGTGGTTACTTACACCGTGGTGGTGGATACGGATAACCCGGGCGGAAAACTCCTGCCATACCTCACCGCGCAGACCGATTTCCTCGTGGCCAAAAAAAGTAACGTCATGATGGTTCCCAACGCCGCCCTGCGCTGGGTGCCTCTGCAATCGGAGATTCTTCCCACGGCCCATCACGTCACAGGTGCCGCGTTGCCGGATCAGGGAACCGTGTGGGTGGAATCGGGACGATTTGTGCGACCGATTTCGGTGACCGTCGGACTGGCCAACAATTACGACACACAAATTACTTCCCCGGACATTAAACCCGGGATGCTGGTGGTCACCGGTGAACGCGCTAATCACAGCGGAAACTCCAGCGGAGCGACCAATCCATTTATTCCACAGCCCTTTAAGCATAAAAAAGGCGGCTGACAATAAACTGGGCACCGCACCAGCAGCCTTCAACCGGAGCATGTAACGCCATGGAACTGATAAAAGTCGGCAACATCATCAAAACCTATCACCTGGGCAGTTCGGATGTTCAGGTGCTCAAAGGTGTGTCGTTAAGCATTATGCCCGGTGAAATGGTCGCGCTCATGGGGGCTTCCGGATCGGGCAAAACCACGCTGATGAATATTCTAGGGTGTCTGGACCGACCCACGTCGGGCCAATATTTATTTGATGGCCAGGAAATTTCCAGCATGTCGGTCAATCAGCGGGCTGCGGTGCGGAATCGCAAAATTGGGTTTGTCTTTCAGAACTTCAATTTACTGGCCCGCACGTCCGCTTTGGAAAATGTCCTTCTGCCGACAACATATGCTGAAGACGGCCTGTCCGCCAGGCAACATCGTCAGCGGGCCATGGAGTTGCTGGATCAGGTCGGCCTGGGTGATCGCATGGACCATGAGCCATCGCAGCTTTCCGGCGGCCAGCAGCAGCGTGTGGCCATTGCCCGGTCGCTGGTGAATAATCCGCGTTTACTTCTGGCCGATGAACCCACCGGAAATCTGAACACGCACACCAGCGAGGAGGTGCTACGCATGTTCCAGAAGCTTAATGCGGAAAAAGATATTACAATCCTGCTGGTCACGCATGACGCCAACGTCGCCGGGCATTCCCGGAGAGTCATCCGGATCAGCGACGGGCTGATTGCTGATGGCGGCTTCCAGAGTCCAAGCGCGGCTGTCGCAGCCGGGTCCGCAAGCGATGCAAAGAGGTGATACCATGTTGAAAATGGCAACAACACTCAAGACCGCCTTACGGGCTTTACGCCGCAATCCGTTGCGGTCCGCCCTGACCACATTGGGTATTATTATCGGCATCGCCGCGGTGATTGCCATGGTGCAAATCGGTGAAGGCTCATCCGCCGCCATCAAGCAAACGATCGCGAATATGGGGGCCAATGAGCTGCTGATATTTCCCGGGCAGGCCGTCAGCGCGGGCGTGAGTTTCGGCGGCGGAAGTTCAGTAACGCTCACTTCCGCCGATGCCGCGGCCATCGCGCGGGACTGTCCTTCTATTTCCGCCGCCGCACCATCCGTCAATGCTCGCATGCAGGTCGTACGTGGCGGGATGAACTGGGTGCCCCAATTTCTGATTGGCACCACGCCCGCCTATCTGAAAATCCGGGATTGGCCGCTGGCGGAAGGCCGAGTTTTCGGCAACGATGATGTCGACGGCGCGAATGAAGTTTGCATCCTGGGGCAGACGGATGTTAAAGAGCTATTTCCCAGCGGCAAACCGCTGGGAAAAACCATTCTTGTCAATAACGTGCCCTTGCGGGTCATCGGGGTGTTAACAAAAAAAGGTGCCAACATGATGGGCATGGATCAGGATGACATTATCATCATGCCCTGGACCACCATGAAATACCGCGTATCAGGTTCGGCGTTGCAGAACCAGAATCAAAGTGCTTCCGCCGCTTCCGCCACATTTTCCACCAGTCAGTTGTATCCGGAAACATCACAAAGCCTGTATCCTGTTGAGTCAGCGACCGAACAGCAGGACTTACCGCAGCCCGTGAGTTTTCCCAATGTAAATTCCATTCTGGTTTCCGTCCCGTCAAGTTCCCAGATTCCGCAGGCCATTACTGAAATTACCGCTTTGTTGCGCCAACGCCATCACCTGCAACCCGGTACGCCCAGCGATTTTAATATCCGCAACATGACGGAGATTTCCCAGGCGCTGGGCCACACGACGCAACTCATGACGAATCTGCTTACCGGTGTGGCGCTCATATCACTGATGGTCGGCGGTGTGGGGATTATGAATATCATGCTTGTATCGGTTACCGAACGCACCAGAGAAATCGGCTTGCGCATGGCCATTGGAGCACGCCCCGGCGATATATTAAGCCAGTTTATTCTCGAGGCCATTGTGCTGTGTCTTTTCGGTGGGGCACTGGGAATTTTGTTTGGCCAGGGGCTTTCCATGGCGGTCAAATCCCTGCTGCATTGGCCGATTCAAATGTCCGCCCCGGCCATGGTGGCGTCGGTTGCCGTGTCTGTGGTGGTAGGGCTGGTCTTTGGTTATTACCCGGCTTGGAAGGCGTCCCGCCTGGACCCCATTGAAGCTCTGCGGTACGAGTAAAAAAATGCGACTGGAGAATCATCATGCAATTAAATAAGCCTTTGGCTTTCCTCACCTTGGCCGCGGTTTGCGCTACTCTTACGGGCTGCATGGTAGGACCCTCTATCCGTGCGCCCAAAACCGCCATGCCGGCCCATTGGGCTAAATCCGCGCAACTGCATCCCCCCACGACCGCTTCGGCAACAATGCCCGCGTCAATAAGTAAAGTCACCAACGGCCCGGCCCAACTCGCACAGTGGTGGAAAAATTTTCATGATCCGGAGTTAACGCTCCTCATCAACCGCGCGGCCCGCGGCAATCTAACCCTGCAGGAAGCGACACAACAGATCATCGAATCACGCGAAATTCGCGACGCCGCTTCCGCTAACCTTGGGCCATTTGTTACGGGAGTCGGGTCTTACCAGCACAGCCGAGGCAGTAAAAATATCGGCAACGGTGCCAATTTCGGTCCCTCCGAATCTGATTTATATCAAGCCGGTTTTGATGCCACATGGGAATTGGATTTCTTCGGCCAAGTTCGCCGGGGCATACAGGCCGCCAACGCTAATTATCGTGCCGCTATTGAAAATCAGCGGGGCGTGTGGCTGACCTTATTAAGCGAACTTGCCGACGATTACATGACCCTGCGGGGGGTGCAGCGGCAAATCGCCGTGACCGTTGCTAATCTTAAAACCCAGCGACATACGGTGGCAATTTTACAGCAACAGATTGGCGGGGGCTTAAGTACCTCGCTGGCTTTGGCCAACGCCAGCGCCCAGTTGGCCACCACAGAAAGCCAACTGCCCGAACTGCGCATCCAGGAAAAGCAACTGTTCTACGCCCTGAGCATCTTAATTGGCCAACCGCCGCAGGCTTTAGAAAAACAGTTGGCCGTTCCCCGCCCCATTCCGTCGATACCGCCAGTGGTCCCCATCGGGTTGCCCAGTGAACTTTTGCTACGGCGTCCCGATGTGCGCCAGGCCGAAGAACAATATGCCGCCGCCACCGCCAATGTCGGTGTTGCGGAAGGCAATTTATTTCCGCAGTTCACCATTAATGGAAACCTTGGCTTTGCCGCCTCCGACGCCGCCAAATGGTTTGATGCCAGCAGTCTGACCTACGGCATCGGCCCGAACGTCTCCTGGTCCATCTTGAATTGGGGGCAGGTGCAGTCCAACATCAATCAGCAGAAGGCCATACGGATTCAGGCCTTTCTTAATTATCGCCAAACCGTTTTGCAGGCGCTGGATGATGTCAATAGCGCCTTGGCGGCCTACACCCGAGAGCAACAGCATGAAAAATTGCTCGTTGAGGCCGTGGCACAGAATCAGAAAGCGGTAAATTATTCCACGCAGTTATATGAAAACGGCCTGACTGATTTTCTTAACGTGCTTTCCGCTCAACAGGCTCTGTATACCTCCCAGGATGCTCTGGTGCAAAGCCAATCCGCCGTATGCACGGATTTGGTGGCGCTGTACAAAGCCCTGGGCGGCGGATGGGAGTCAACTGGTGCTGCGGTCAAAAAACCGGCAAAGTAATGGGGCCAATCAATCCTAATATTTAGGTGTGAAAGAGCACTAGAACCGCGGTCTATTTTTGAGCTGGAGACTTTAAACCCAGTTTCGCCATGACCTGCTGTAAATCTCCCCATACTTTGGCGCGGTTTTCAGGCGTATACGCGCGCAATAGAAATGACGGATGATAGGTCGGCATTAAGGGCACCCCGCGATACGTCATCCACGTGCCGCGCAGGAGGCTGATTCCCTCCGCCGTTCCAGTAAGATATTTCAGCGCCGGTGCGCCCAGCGTGACGATTACCCGCGGGCGGATAATTTCAATTTGTTTATGCAGCCACGGAATGTTTAAGGCCACTTCCGCCGGTGTCGGCGGGCGGTCACGCAATCGTCCGGAATCCGGATCGGCTTCGGCTGCGCGAAGTTTGACCACATTGCCGACGTACACCGTTTGCCGGCTTAATCCCATGGCAATAATCATCTTATCTAAAAGCTGCCCGGAACGGCCCACAAATGGCACACCCGTTTTGTCTTCCTCAATGCCCGGGCCTTCGCCGACAAACATCAGCTTCGCCGCCGGATCGCCGCTTCCAAAAACGACCCGGGTGGCAATGTCGGAAATATAGGGGGCCAGAGCAGTCACCGTCTCCTGCTGCAATTCCGCTAACAACCGCGGTTTGTCCGCATCACTGATCGGCTCAAGCGCATCTAGTCGCCCTTCCGGGATGGGGGGAAGTTTTACAGAACGGGGAATATCAACTCCTTGGCGATTGGCCGTCGGGCGAGATGGCTTTGCCGCCGCGGGACTAAGCGCCTCAAGAGGCGGCGCTGCAGTCATTTTAGGATCGCGTGGAACGGACGTCGCCGGGCGGTAAGCCCCTTGGCCCCCCGGGAACGCATTTTCCTCTTTGCGAGCGACATATTTGCCCGGTACCGGGACCGCAGGCTTGGGAAGCACCAACGGCACTTCGCGCACCCCGAAAGCCGCATCCGTTTCAAGCATCAATCGCCCGGCATGTTGCGCCGCCAGCGTATCCATCAGGCCGCTACTTTCCCGCCGGTCTATTACCGCGCGCCGCGTTGCCGCGGATCAAGTTGAA
Source organism: Planctomycetota bacterium (assembly GCA_021818565.1). GTDB lineage: Bacteria > Planctomycetota > Phycisphaerae > WQYP01 > WQYP01 > JAMDCX01. Next base: position 9,782 of record JAKATV010000246.1, on the reverse strand, counting down.
TGGGACCATAAACCTGTTCATAGCGCTGCACCGCCTGGCTTAGCGCCAGCGCCAGACGCTTGGCGGCAAAAAAGCTCATTGCCACGCGGGTGTTGACATCCATGACCACCGTATTGGGCTTGTCATGATGCTGCATGTTGATGGCAAAATCCAGAAATAAATCTTCCTGCGTGGCGCTTAACCGGAAGATATTGCTGAATACCGTGTTCATCTTCTCTTCACGAATCTGCAATTGCATCTGCTGCCCGGCGGGATCACCCGCGGTGGGGGGCGGCGTTTGTGGTTGAATCGGCGGAACATTGTTGTCTGACATTTTCAAACTCCTATTATGAAAAATCCAATACTCAAGACACTAAAAGATAACGGACCCCACCCGTTTTGTCATCCCGGAAAAGCCGGAGTCGCCGCAATAACTCCGAACAGGCGTTTGGCCACGCGAGTTTCCGGAACCTGTACCGCTGTCTCGCCGGGCGATATTAATATTGCGTAGAATCTTCAGCGCCGCCGGTGCGGTGCAAGAACGCGATGGGCTGGGCGGACGGCAACGCCGACGAATTCTCCGTACGGGGGACAGGATCGCCAATATCCCGACGGATGAAAGCCGGCGGATGAAGCGAATTTAGTGACGCGGTACCGCTGGCACCGGTTTGAATCCACCAGCGAATCAGTTGTATCTGTCCCGCGGTCAACTGGTGGTGGTGACGGGGCGGCATGTGATGGCGCTGCCACAACGGCAGAGATATAAGTTGATACAGGCGGCTGCGCGCGGGGTTGTAAGGAATGACCACGGGTCTCCCGCGACTGCCGTGTCGGAGCCAATAATAGGAGTCCAGTCGCAGATGTGCCTTCTGCCGATTGCGCCCATGACATCTTGTGCAGTTATCTGTGAAGATCGTTTGAATGTAACGGGAATAAAAACTCCCGCCGGCGCGCAGATCGACGATGGGGGTTATGCGGACGCTCTGTTCGCCATGTGTGGCATAGCTTGCATCACCGGTGGGATTCCCGAACGCAATGCCATTATTCTGTATCCGTACTGCATGACGCTTAATATCTGAACTTAAAAGCGGCTTGAGAAACCCGGGTGCGTACTTGCTTAGATACCGGCTGCCAAAGGTGAGCGTGCCACCAAAATGAGCGGCCAAGGTCATGACAATCAGTGCCGTTAGCAGGGTGGAATAATAAGCAATGCCGACCCTTTTCTTGTAGAACCATATCCCCATCAGCAGGATGCTTAAAACGCCCACGCTGGTTCCCAGCCAGCGGTGATAGAACAGAACGCGATGGCCGTAGCCTCCGCCACTGGCCAGCAACCAGCCACAGATAATGGTGAAAGTGGCCGCGATGGATAGCAGCACGAGTATAAAACCCCGTGCGGCGGTAATGTGCTGGAATTTTTTGAATCGTCCGGTTACTTCCATGGCCCCCAGCAATACCAGAAAGCCAATGGGAAGGTGTACCAGCAGAGGATGAAAGTGGCCGAAAAATTTGACCAAATTAGTAACTGCCAGTACGGAAACGGATGGTACCATAAGCGCGGTTCCTTTCGATAGCCAGGCGGCTTTTTTGCCTTGGCGTGACCCCCGCCGCTCTGAGCCAAAGCAGCTAAACGCGGTGTCCACGCGGTAAAAAAGGACTATACCGGACCCAGATTAAAAAAACATGAAAGCCTGCGCGCGGGCAACTATTTTCGCCCCCCAAGCCGTCACGCAGGAAAACCTCACATAGCCGCCGGCTTCGCCGGCGGTGGAACGCACCAGAAAGCTGGAGATCCCCTCCGCAGTCGATAAAGATCGCGCAGTTTTGCCTTGCACAAGAGCCGAGCACCGCCTCCAGAAAATTCCAGATTCCAGATTCCAGCAACGCTCGCAGCATTTTTTTTCATGCCGAAAATTCATCGGCTACCACCAGCCTTTTTTTGCCGGCTTGGAGATCGGCTTCAAATCGGGCTTCGGAAGCGGCGGCGTGCCGGGAATTGAGCTTCTTTTGCAATTCCACCAATTCCCGCCGAATGCGTACCGATATTTCATCAGCGGACAGGTTCGCCAGTTCCTCGTAGGCAATGGGCTTGCCATAGCGAACACGGATTCCGGAATAGCGGAAAAACTTGCGATCACGGGGCCACGCTTCGAAGGCACCATCAATGACCACGGGCACTACCGGAACCTTGGCCCGGTGCACAATAATCGCCACGCCGGCGGCTATCGGGCCGATTGTGCCGTCGGAGGTGCGGGTGGCTTCCGGAAACAAGTTCAGCAGATAGCCGCAATTTAGCCGTCGAATGGCTTCGCGCACGGCTGTGGAATCGGCGCGGCCCCGCCGGATGGGAAACGCGTTGGTTGTTTCCAGCGCATATTGTCCAAACCCGCCTCTAAAAAGGCTTTCTCGTGCCATGAAATGGATCTGCCGGTGCAGCGCAATGCCGATCATCCACGGGTCCAACATGCTTTGATGATTGGTCACCAGCAGCGCGCCGCCTTTGGCGGGCACATTTTCCCGCCCGGCCACCCGTACATGAAAACACAACACGCTGAAAAACTGCAAAAAAACTTTACCCAGGGTCCATAAAAATATCTGCAACCAGCCGCTGTCTTCGCCTCGGTATACATAGCGCACCCGCGGTTGCCCGGCAGGTTGCCTGGCGGTGTCGGCGGCATCTGTGGGGGCGGCAGCGGGGGGTGGCACGCTCTGCTCCTGGATTGGCGGGGGAGTGTCATCCATGGCGCGGACTTCCTATTATTTTTACCATTGCATCAACAACCTGCTGGAGATTCAAGGCCGTCGTATCTAACACGATAGCACCCGCAGCCAGCTTCAACGCTCCAACGCCCCGATTTATATCCTGCTGGTCGCGCAAGTGCATATCCGCCAGCAAGGTCGGAAAATCAGCCGATATTCCCTTGCGTGTAAGCTCCTGAAAGCGTCGGCGCGCCCGCTCTTTTATATCCGCATCCAGGTAAAATTTATAATCGGCATCGGGGAAAACCACCGTTCCCTGATCGCGGCCTTCTGTAACCAATCCATGGGTTTTTGCGGCAATTTCCCGCTGCCGGCGGACCAGTTCGGCGCGCACCAGCGTATTATCCGCCGCTAAATAGACGATTGCTGTAACTTCAGGCCTCCGAATGTCATTGGAAACATCTTTTCCGTCCAGGAGGACTTTCGCGGGGCTGGTGCTCCAGTCAAAGGCTAAATCAAGATTGCCCGCAAGTTCCGCCAGGCGTTTCTGGTCCGGCTTTTCCGCCGTAATCCCCGCTTGCAACGCTTTTAGCGCTACCGCCCGATACATCGCACCGGTGTCCAGGTGGGGGACATCCAGACGCTGAGCCAGTAGTCCCGCGACTGCGGATTTTCCGGACCCAGCTGGTCCATCAATGGTGATAATCAATTCCGCAAGCTCCTGCGTCACAATCCCGGCCATTACTCGGACAGGCTCCTGGGGGCAACGGGTCTGAACGATATTGCCATACGCAAGCAAATTCAACCGCCGCCGCGACAGTGGCCTATCCATAAGCTTCAGCGTATCCGGCCCAATGAGTCGGGGCAATAGGGCCGCCGATGGATAACCTTCCCTTTCGCCAAGGCGAAAAAATAAAAATTTGCAACTCCGGCAAATCGGGATTATAGTTTAAAGCAGCAGTGCGAGAGAGACAATTTCTAATTTTAGTTTCTTCGCGCCAAGCTCGGGTATTACTTTGCCTTCTCTCCCCTCCGGTAGGCGAGCCTCCCTATGGCGCTCGCCTACTTTTTTTATCGGTCGGATAGCCCCACTTTTGCCGGATCAGCCAACCTGTCGCCCGCGCGCACGCATGGAACGCGGCAACGCGCACAGAAGCCGGAGCACAGCGTGGCTTTTCGAACCGCACGACGACCGGGACCATCGCGACTTCCCGACTTAATGTCCCTTCATCCGCGAATTTTACATTATATTGGTACTTGCATGCTACCACCGATATATCGTAATATAGTAAGATGAAATGAGTAGTACAAAAATAACTCAAGTTGTTGATTTGGTTCGCCGACAGGGCATCCTGCGTCCTCGTGATCTGGAGGCCAAAGGCATTGCAAGACAATACCTTGTGCTGGCAGTCCGGCAGGGCCTCATCGAACATTTGGCCCGCGGTCTTTACCGCCTGCCCGGTGTCATGGCCTCCGAACATCAATCCCTGAGCCAAGTCTGTAAGAAAACGCCGGCCGGGGTGGTTTGCCTGCTCTCCGCGCTGCGATTCCATGATCTAACCACGCAGAACCCGGTTGAAGTTTGGCTGGCCATTGACCAGAAAGCGAACGCGCCGCGCATGGATATCGTGGCGCTACGGATCATTCGCTTCTCCGGCGCAGCGCTGACGCAGGGGGTGGAAACGCACAAGATTCAAGGCGTGCCGGTCCGAGTATACGGCATCGCCAAAACGGTGGCGGACTGCTTCAAGTGCCGAAACAAGATTGGATTGAATGTAGCCATTGAGGCCTTGCGGGATTGCGTGCAACAGCGAAAAGCGAGTATTGACGAATTGGTCCGTTACGCTCGTATCTGCCGGGTAGAACGTGTGATGAGTCCGTTCCTGGAGGCGATGTTGTGACCGGCAAACTCCATGATCCCATTGCGCATAGCGTTCACGACCGTCTGCTGCATATCGCGATGGCGCGAAAAGAGGACTTCAATGCCATGCTGGCGCGGCACTTCACTTTTGATGGAAGCACCTTGCAAATCGCTATTAACACGACACTAAAGCGTCGCGGACGGGTTTTGCCGGATCATCTGCCGATCTCGTTGACGGATGGGTTCGGCAAAGATGCCACAAAAGTTCTACAATGGAGGGCTTTTATTCGCAATAACCGCTCTGGTGAAGATTCCTCCGCCCTCCTGACGACCGTTCGGCAAGTCCGAACATTTTTGGTGCCGGTGCTTATCGCGGTTAACACCCGAACCGCGTTCGATGCGCATTGGCCACCCGCCGGGCCATGGAGAAAACGTAATTCGTGAGCAATTACCCAATACCGGAGAAATGAAACAAGGACGTGATTCGTTAATTGAAACGGCGGCGGATTTAATGGCTTGCTGGATTGTATATTGAGCAGCGGTAAAATGGGTGGCTCAAAAACAAGGCGTAGAAACAAGGCTGTCAGAAACAGGGCTGCCAGAAACAAGGTGCCAGAAACAAGGCTTGCACTTTACCTTTATCTAAGCGAACATATAAGTCAATGCTTGTTGACATGCTCACCGCCAGAGACGCGATTACCGATGCCTAGATACGCCAGCTACAATAAGGAGGAGGTTTTGGGGAAGGCAATGGAGTTGTTTTGGTCTAAGGGCTATCACAACACCTCGCTTAAGAACCTCGAGGCTGCTTTAAATATGCGGCCCGGCTCCATCTACGCCGCATTTGGCTCAAAGCAAGGGCTTTTCTCCGAAACTCTCCAGGCCTATCTGAAGCTATCTCGGGCACGGCTGGACGACGCGCTTCAGCGCGAGCCGACGGTGCTTGCTGGCCTTGCAGCGCATGTGCGCAGCCTGGGATGTACGCCCCAAATCGCGCCGCCTGCAAGGGCATGCATGTTGGTAAAGACACTGCTTGAAACGCCGGATGACGATCCGGTACTGCGCCGCCTGACTGAGCAGATGATGAGCTCGATGGAAAAAGCGCTCGCTGAGATTTTTCGCGTTGCACGTGATGCGGGCGAGATTGCTGCGGACGCCGATCCGGACAGGTTGGCCGCTCGACTACAAGCCGAGATTTTCGGACTCAGGGCCTATGCCCAACGCACGGACGCGCGGGACCGAGTGGCCACGCTGGCCGATCGTGGTCGTTGCACCGCACGATAAGTAATGAGTAAAAAGATGGTCGCAACAGTCGAAACGATTTCGGAAACCAAGCTGTGCGGCAGTCGCCCGGGGAACCTCCGGTTCCTCTCCCGTCTCTGCGGTGAAAAAAGCGGTCCGATGAATTCGGAACTTGGAATCTGGAACACGTTGATTCACAAGGAGGCGGTGGAGGTAAACGAAGGGGATGTTACAATGGCCACTGAACACTGGCCAAGGATCTAAAGTTTCGGAAGATTGATTGATAGAATGGTTGCGGCGGACGAAACAATTTTGTTAACCAAGCAAAGTGGCAAGCACTGCCGCCGGAGGACAACTTTCGCACGTGGCGTCGCGGTACGATCTGCGAAATTTGAGAAATCTGTGGATGGAGTTTATCCCGGGTGCGCCGGGATGGATCGTTTTCCCGCTCCCGTTATTCGCCCTCTCCTTTCCTCCGCCGCCTCTGTGGTGAACATCACTGATCACGGATCAATGGCCACGGTTCAGGGATTCGGGATGTCCGACAGCTTGTTCATCGATCACCATTCATTTGGGCACCGCTTTGTGCCTCGTGGTGAGAATTGGTTTCTGTTAGCCAGCATCGCCATCAACACCGTGCTCTCCAGTGCCATCAGCGAGGTCGCCACTCCGTTCATCGGATATGTGGCTGCAGCGTTGATTCCTCTTGGTGTATTGGCTGCTTTAGAGACGGCCGGTTCTCCGGACGCGGTGGAATTTGGTCTCTCAGGTGCCGCGGCTGTGCGGTTGGGATCGCTACCTGCAGGGCTTGGTGCGACAGGTGGGATGGAACTGCTCATCTCGCCGTACAACGGGAGTGCTGCACTATACGGCTACGCGGGCGGCTTGCTCGCACTCGGGGCGCAAGGCAGCCTCTCGGCAGGCGGGGCGCTAGGTGCTGGCCTCGTTTGGAACTCCCCACACTCTGAAGGCTACGCTGGCCCGTTTCCAACGCTCAGCGTGCCCGTCAAGGCGCTGCCGGCAGAGCTGAGGACGAAGCTAGCCAGGCAGCTGGCACAGGATTTTGCGTCTCCCAAGCTGTTCCCTATGCCGGGCGTCGACGAGCCTTGGTTTCTCCGGTATGGGATCTACAATGCGGGCTACGCGAGCGAGGCCGCTGTGCTTGGTTCCAAGATTGCCAATGGGCTCTCGTACGGGGTGAACCTATTTTGGTCGTACGCCGGGAGCCAGTCATTCGGGGTATCGCTAAGCTTGGGGTGGCAATCCGGTGGTCCTCCCTCCAACTCTTTCAGTGCCTCGTGGACTGATTACTGGCAGTTGCTGCCAGGCAACATGAATCTCCGGTTTATGTGAGGGTAGTACGTGCGTGTGAACGACAACACTCCATCCTTGGGGAACACAACCAAGCTCCTGGCGATTCTGGGGGCTACATTCGGCGCTGAGATTGCGCTGCACGCCTACCTCGGTTCGCATCTGCCAGGGGCAGATTGGCTCTTCAGCGTTTATAATTACCAATTTGTGCCGAGCGGCAAGACACAGGTTCCGCTTTTTGACTTGGTTGTGCCTTGCGCCATAGCGCTCACTGCGGTTGGTGTCTTGGCTTACCGCTGGCATATCGCAGCTTTCGTTGCCACAGCGCTGGCCGTAGCCAGCGCTAGTATGGCAGTGCTCCCTGTGTACTACGGATTGCTGAATCGTGCCGCCCTTTGGTGGCTACCAATATCGATACAAGGGCTACTACATTTCTATCTGCTCGCTTCTATGATCCCGGCATTTTTTGTCCTCGGCGCGTTCGTGCTACGGGCAGCCTTGCGCTCCAGAGACGCGACCCTGCGTGTGGTAGAGGGAATTCAGGAGCGACTGTCTGATCCGTTGCTTCCTTCTGACCTTCAGCACGGATGGACTGATACGAAGAAAGCGCAAGCCATCTGCTTGATCGCGGAACTGCGAGCGGCGGCTATTGACCGTTTCGGCGAACTACGACCTGAACACAGTCGTCGGGTACAACGGTGGCTTGCTGACGCCGATATTAGTGGGGGCTGTCTGGCCGGGGTACTGGAAAGGGTCGCCACAGGTACTCGTGGCCAACTGCCATGGAGTCGTCGGTGTAAGTCCGTCGACGTTGTGAACCGAGACGTCGCCGCAGTCACTGAGCGGCTATCGGATCCACTTCTGCCATCGGATATTCGACATGGATGGACCCAATTGCAAAAGGATCAGATAACGGCATTTTTTATATCACTAAACACAAAATTGAAAGATGGTCATCTTCCAGACAATAGCGATCTAAACAACGCCAGATATCTCATGGATAATATACCCAAAACGGGCCAACTTGCTGGTGATTTGGCGTATATTAATGAAACTCTGCGGAAGTATGTGGTCTCGTGACGGATCCCAACAGCATGGTTGCATCGGCAGAACAACTTCACCACGAAGAAACAAAGACACGGAGCAATTGGTGCCCCATCGGAAAATCTGCGCAATCCAGAAAATCTGTGGATCGTTTTCCCGCTCCCGTTATTCGCCCTCTTCTTTCCTCCGCTGCCTCTGTGGTGAAAAAAGCGGCCCAATGAATTCTGAACATGGGACCTGGAACACATTGATTCACAAGGAGGCGGTGGAGGGAAACGGAGGGGATGTTACAATGGCCACTGAACACTGACCAAGGATCTAAAGTTTCGGAAGATTGATAGAATGGTCGCGGCGGACGAAACAATTTTGTTAATCAAGCAAAGTGGCAAGCACTGCCGCCGGGAGGAACCTTTCGCACCTGGTACCGTGTTACAGCCTGCGGAATTTGAGAAATCAGTGGATGTTTGCAATCTCCAACGATCACGGAACGCTGATCAGAAGTTTGGAATCTCCGAGAGATTATTCATTGATCATTATTCATTGGTCATCGAGCGCTGCGCGGATGCCCATGGCAACACACGGCTTGTTACCGACGTCACCGGCAAGGTCGTTGAAGACATGAATTATGGCGCTTTCGGTGACGCGCTAGGCTTCAATGCAAGCACAGCATTAACAACATACCTGTATAGTTCCATGCCATTCGATGCCGCTTCGGGCAACTACTACGACGATGCCCGGTTCTACAACACCGGTACCGGCGAATTCACGCAGGCCGATTATGGTAATTACGGCCACATCGGCGATCCCATGAGCTATCTGCCATACACCTTCACCGGCGGTGATCCGATCAACATGCTGGATTTAAACGGGCATTCCTTCGGTATCCCCAGCCTCTCAATAGCAATTTCCATCGGTGCTACCTTGGGAGGCCTGAGTACGGGCGTCGCGAATTACGCCACGGGGCGCCCGATTACTGAAGGTTTGGCGACGGGAATATTCCTCGGCGCCGTCCTGGCCCCGCTTGCAGTCGCGTCACCCCTTATCGGTGTTGGCCTGGCTGGCCTTGGCGTCTACGAGGGATGGAGCACCGCTTGGCAAGTCTGGGAAAATCCACGTCCGACACCCGGACAGCTCACGGCTTCCCTCGTTCTATTTGGGGCGTCGTTGGCTGGCGGGGCGTTTGCGGCGGATAATTTAGCCGCACATGGATGGTACAATCCCGTGTTCGAGAGGCCTCCGACGGTTACAACGCCTCTGATGATGGGATCGTCGCTCGGGGAACTGTTCTCCGGCGTGCCCGACGGCGCGATGGTGCACGTATCTCCTGCATCGTTGGAGACACTTAGTACCGAAGGCGTGCGGCCATCGCTCTCCGGCAAATCCTATTGGTTCCGCTGGGGCGATGTGAAGGGGATGACGCTATCCCAGTATCGGAGCCTAGTGGGGCCGTTGGCGGCTGGTGGACAGGAAGACGCAAATACGTTCGTTTTCAAGCTTCCCGATGGTGGCGCGGCCTTCGCTAGGGGCGGCTTGGCCCCGTTCGGCTTCCAGGAATACGTCTCCTTTCAGACGGTCATCCCCGATGCGGGCGGATTGATCGTGCCAGGGGGGGGTGATGATGAAGATTGACCGGGCCGACGGGAAA
>JAKATV010000444.1 GCA_021818565.1 Planctomycetota bacterium | reverse complement strand
GGCGAATTTGGCAGCCAATTCCGCCTGCATGTACGCACTGCGCAGCGGCGCATGGCGTCCACCGTAAGGATCCTCCACCGCCGGAAAACGGAAATCCAATACATTCTGTTTATCCAACTGAATCCACGCGCCGGTAAGTGCGGGCATATATTTATAACCCACCACCGCCAGATCATTATTCCGCAGCGGCAGCAGACGCTGCGTGGGCAGCACCTTAATACGCCGCACGGGTTCAAACGCCCCCGACTCCAAAAGCCAATACGCCCCGCCAAATACTTCCATATATACGCCGGTCATATACCGCAACTGATATCCATTTAACCCATCGTTATCTTTTTCCAGCAGGTTTAACAGAGGGTGATCGGTAATTTCCTGCACCTCGGCAGCGCGGGAAAGCGTGTGGGAAAAATTCGGATTGCCCTTGAGTTGTGAGAGCCTTTTGCTCGTTACGGCCTTGGTGGAAAAATCGCTGATCACTTTTTGGCCGGTGCGCCGTATGGCATAGAGCCGAAACGGCACCTGTGCCACCGCCGCGGCATTCCAATTAGCGCAGGTATAAACCAGATCATTGGTAAGATATTCCAGCATAAGCTGGGCATCGGTCGGAATACAGCGCCCCGCGGTGCTGGTCAACATAGGCGAGCCGACAGAAACCCAGAAATCACCCGCCGATTTATCAATCTGTTCCATGGGGGCGTTATAGACCTTGATGACATTGAGATAATCAATAAAAAATGGGTGGTGCCACCTGCGGCGACCGAAATATGCGCTACTTAACTCTTGACAATTCTAAAGTTGAACTTTATAATTGTCAACATGAAATACCGGTTACGAGAATTGGAGCCACAGGTGCGCAAGGGAGTGCGGCACTTCCCCGCGTTGCTGCTGACCGGGCCACGCCGCTGCGGAAAAACCACGCTGTTGCGTCATTTGTTTCCCGGTGCCACCTATTGTCTGCTGGAGGAAACGGATGTCGTCGCTCGCGTGCGGGCGGATCCACGGTCATTTCTGGAGAGCCTGCAATTGCCGGCCATTCTGGATGAAATTCAGAATGCACCGGAATTATTGACTTATATTCGCGCCCGCATTGATGCGGATCCCTCCAAAAAAGGCCAATGGCTTCTCACCGGCTCGCAGGAGGCACCGCTGATGCAGGGTGTTACGGAATCCATGGCGGGTCGCGTGGCAATTTTCTCATTATTGCCGTTAAGTGCGGAAGAGGCACCGGACATGACGTTGTTGACCGGCGGGTTCCCGGAAGTCCTGGCAACGCCGGATGTGAGGGATATCTGGTTTCGATCTTACATGCAAACCTACCTCGAACGTGATGTGCGGGCAGCCGCTTCTATCCGTGATCTGGCGGTATTTCGGCGCTTTATCGGCCTGCTGGCCAGTCGCTGTGGGCAGATGCTCAACAAAACCGACCTCGCGGCCCCGTTGGGCGTCAGCGTGCCCACGATCACACATTGGTTAAGTATTCTTGAAATCACCGGGCAGATTCTGTTGATTCAGCCATTCTTTGAAAATTTTGGCAAGCGTCTGGTAAAAACGCCCAAGTTTTATTTCGCCGATTCCGGCCTGGCGTGCCACCTTCTGGGGGTGCGGGATCAGCAATCACTGGAACAATCTCCGTTTCTTGGAGGATTGTTTGAAGGCCTCGTGGCGTCGGAAATTGTGAAACACCGTCTGAATCGCGGAGAAGATCGCAGCCTATATTATTTCCGAGATCGGCAGGGCCTGGAGGTGGATTTTGTCATCGACAACGGCAATCGCAACCTGAGTTTAATCGAGGCCAAAGCCACGCGCACGCCCACGCCCGGCGACGCACGGTCTTTATCGCGCCTCGCCGACGCAATACAGGCCTACCGCTGCTCCTCTTTTGTGGTATGCCTTGGCTCATCCAAAGCCACGGCCGCGTTGCCGCTGTCCCCCAATGTTAAGGCTATCGCATGGAATAACCTGCAGCCATGTTTTCATGCCGCCGCGCCGTCTGCGCAACTGGCATCCGATGGCGGCCTCGGTTAGTCTACCCGGCATCGCGGGTGCCAGTGCACCAGGCCCGGTCACAGGGGAAATTTCGTGAAACAGGTGGTCATAGAAAATCCGGTCATCAATTCGCCATTTGAAGAGCCGTCGCGGCACTTCAAATTTGACGAGTCCGGCATCACCAACAATATCGCCGCGTTCCGGCGGCCAAGTTCCTATTTCGTCCCCATTCCGCGCCCGCGCAAAACCGGTGGCAGAAGCCAGCATACATTTGACGAATGGCGATCCGATCGCATTGAGGAAAACGGAGTGGTCAACCGCATTCGCCAGCGTGTGCAGGCCTGGCGTAACGGCCGATACTTGGACGATGTAAGTCGCACCACCGCCCGTCTGCTTGAGCACTGGCGTTCTGACAATCGCCATCGCCGGTTATTTTTCTGCCAGATTGAGGCCCTTGAAACACTCATATACATCACCGAAGTAGCCAAAAAATATGGCGATCAATGGATTGACAACGACCTCGCACAGGCGGGCCAGGAAGCCAATCCGGGCCTCCACCGCACTGCCTGCAAACTTGCCACCGGTGCGGGGAAAACGGTGGTGATGGCCATGACGATCGCTTGGCACACCCTCAATAAGATCGCCAACCCCCAAGACTCCCGCTTCTCCGACGCCTTTCTGATCGTCACCCCCGGCATTACCATCCGCGACCGACTTCGCGTGCTGCTGCCATCCGACCCGGAAAGCTATTACCGTACGATGGACATTGTTCCCGATGACCTGCTGGAACCGATGAATAGGGCCAAGGTCATTATTACCAACTTCCATGCCTTTAAGCGGCGGGAAAAAACTTCCGCCAGCAAACTCACCAAAGCGATTCTCGGTGAGGGTAGCGCATCGGTATTCACAGAATCTGAAGGCGAAATGATCCGCCGCGTCACGCGTGATCTGGGCACCAAAAAAAACATCGTGGTACTCAACGATGAGTCGCACCATTGCTACCGCCGGAAGCCCGACGCCGCCGACGAGCAGCTTACCGGCGAAGAACGCAAGGAAGCCCAGGAAAACGCCGAGACCGCCCGGATATGGATCAGCGGCTTGGAAGCACTGGCCCGGAAAATCGGTATTCGCGCCATTTTTGATTTATCCGCAACGCCGTTTTTTCTCCGTGGGTCGGGCTACCCCGAAGGTTCTCTTTTCCCCTGGGTGGTTTCCGATTTTTCACTCATTGACGCCATTGAAAGCGGCGTCGTCAAGGTGCCGCGTGTGCCCGTTTCCGACGATTCCGGCATG
>JAKATV010000332.1 GCA_021818565.1 Planctomycetota bacterium | reverse complement strand
ATATGGCTTATTACCACTATTTGAATCACAATAAGTCAACCTAAAACACCTCGTTCGGTGGTTGGGAAAAACCGCACATGGCTTTACCATAAAATGGCATAAATTTTGGATTAAAGCGGCGTCTTGTTGCCGACAAACCGGCAGAAGTACCGGTAATTGCCGCTTCAAAGGTGTAATAGAACGGCGAATCCTGGAACCTTGGGAATGATGGCGATTTGGCGTTCTGACAATCCATCTACTTGCGTGTACTGCCATTCGGCATGGCATTATCCGGCGGATTTGAAAGAGAAGCACCATGGACGGCAACGTTGGCTTTGTCGTGGAAGCGTTTATGATCTGTAACTAACACACCGTACGTCGCCGGGCGATTTATTTCGAGATCGGTAACGGTTGTAAGCTCCGGTGTATGGCATCAAGAGGAGATTGTTCGATTATGACTTTAAGAAAGCTCGTTTTCATCCCGTGCCTTTTGGCTTTCTATATAATCCTTACGACACCTATGGCGTGCCGGGCACAGGCAGCGACATCAGGCAATGTTGCTAAAAAAAACGAAGCCGTTACCGGTCCATTCCGAGCGGGTAATGTGCAGGGTTTGTCGGCAACATTCAGAACAATCCACCGCCGCATCCGCAATGCCCTCGTGGAGATCAGGGCGATTGGTATCACGAAGACGGTCCGCAAAATTATCACCACAACGACCCGCGAACTGCCTCATCACGCTGCCCCCAAGAGTACGGTCAAGACCAAGACCGTCACAACCGTAGTGACCACCACCAATGTGGGCAGCGGGGTTATTTGCAGCACACGCGGATATATTGTCACCAACGACCATGTGGTTTTCAACGCAAAAACCATTTCCGTAATTCTCGCGGATCGTAGAACGTATCCCGCCCGACTTATCGGTGCTGACCCGGAGGCGGATATTGCGGTGCTGAAAATTACCGCGCCGTTTCTCACTAGCGCCCGGTTCGGCCATTCCAGCATGTTGCATGTGGGGCAATGGGTTTTGGATTTTGGCGCACCATTTCAACTGGCTCAGAGTATGACCCAGGGAATTATTTCCGCGTTGCATCGGCGCAACAATCACGTTACCTCCGCCCAGGACCCCCAGATCAAATTATTGTCCCACGAAGATTTCATCCAGGTGGATAGTCCCTCGGATCCGGGAAGTTCCGGCGGCCCGCTGGTTAATCTGCGTGGACATGTTGTGGGCATTAATGAATCCATCAAATCCGGAGGCGGTGGATCCTTCAGCGGCGTCGGGTTTGCCATTCCCGCACGCGAGGTGGTCTATGTGCTCCACCAAATTATTAAAACCGGCCGCGTTAAACATGGCCATCTGGGCATTGGTGTTACAGAAAAAACGATTGTCACCGAGTCGGCGGGTAAAAAACTTATGACAACCGGGCTGTACGTTAAAGCAATAAGCGCGCATTCCGCCGCCGCCAGGACGGGCTTAAAGATCGGAGATTTGATCGTCGCTATCAATGGCAAAAGGGTTTACCGCGTAGCTCAGCTGCGCAACCGCGTGGCCTTCAGCGCGCCGGGCACCCTGCTGAATCTAACCGTTTGTCGCAAGAATAAACGCGTGATTATTCAGGTGCGTACCGGGGCCAGAGACGAAGGTCGAATCACCAACTCGCCATGAAGTTCGGAATGTACCGGCGGCAGCAGCGGATCGTCCATGCGTTGCAGCATTGTGCGAAGCGCCACCGCTGCCACGCCAATGGCAGGCTGCCGAATGGTTGTAAGGGGCACCGGTAGATGGGCGGACATGGGTAGATCGTCAAAGCTGCCCAGGCGAAGTTGTTCTGGAATTTTAATTCCCGCATCCAAAGCAAATCGCATCACCGAAGCCGCGCGCGAATCGCTGACCACAAGGACCGCATCAGGGCGACGCTGCTGCAAGGTTTTAACTACAAATTCACGATCAAAGAGATTTCCTCGACGCACCGCCCCGGCCTCCGCGCGAAACCCCTTGGCCTGAAGTGCCCTCAAAAAGCCGTCAATGCGCGATTCTTGCGTAGGTACACGGGTCGTATGGGCGAGAAAATCAATGCGCCGACATCCCATGTCAATAAAGTGCCGGGTTAAGGCGAATCCAGCTTCAAAATTGTCAATTCCCACGAGATCAACGCGGCTCAATTCCGGATAACGAACAATGTCGCGATCGATGAGAACAACGGGTATTCCCGCCTCCTGAAAATCCTGTACTACCGCCGCCGTGGGTGAGCTAAACTGGTCCGCCAAAATTTCCTGCGGCATAAGAAACACGCCCGCCACGCGCCGATTGATAAATTCATCGGCAATAGCGCGGTAGCGGGTTGCAACCCCTGACTCTCCGGGGTCTTCGCTCCAGGAAGGGTCCTGCGCCAGTACAAAACTGTTGTCCATGGCCGCCCGCCGGGCCAGTTCCTTGCCGATCATATCACATACGGTCTGCTCCCGATGCTGGCTGGCCAAGCCGATGAGTATGGCACCGAAGGTAAGAGATCGTCGGGGAGGAACGGCTATAACTGTTGATCCGGCTTTACCATGGCGGCGTATAAGGTTTTCCTTTACCAGCCGCTGAATGGCACCGCTGGCAGTAGGCCGCGAAAGGCCAAACTGCACCGCCAATTCCCGTTCCGTTGGAATGCGCTGATGAATTGGAAATCGACCGGTTTCAATTCCCCGGCGGACAAAATCGTACAGGCGATCGGCCTTGCTTGAATCTCGCACAATTTCACCCGCAACACCGCTTTTAACGGACACCGTTGATCCATCAGACCAGAAGTACGTTCCAAGCCGGCCAACTAAGCCTGTTTCATTTGCATAATTTCTTCCGCGAGCACTTGATAATCCGCGGCACCGGCGCAGTTGGGCGCGTAATCAAAAATGCTTTTATTGAAACTCGGAGCTTCCGCCAGTTTAATATTCCGGCGAATGTGCGTGTCCAATACCACAGCGGTACTCCAGGGCTGATTACTTTCCCGACCGGCGTTAAGAAATTTCTCAACTTCTTCGGTCACTTCACCCGTAAGGCGCGGGGCGGATTCATATTGGCAGAACAGAATCGCGCTGATGCGCAGGGCGGGGTTGAGTCTTTCCCGCACCATGGAACATGTTTCCAATAATCGGGCCATTCCCTGCAACGCCAGAAAATGCGCCTGCAGAGGGATAATAACCTCCGTCACCAGGCACAACGCGTTTACGGTTAATAGCCCCAGGCTCGGCGGGCAGTCAATAAGTAGAAAATCGTAATCCAACGCCTTGGCGGCGGCCGTTTTGCGAAGGCGTGAT
>JAKATV010000043.1 GCA_021818565.1 Planctomycetota bacterium | reverse complement strand
TTACGCAGATTGAAATGGAGATATAATGCCGTCGGCGCTGCAACTATCCACGTGCTGACGTGTTTAATAAGTTGCCGCGCCTGATTGGGATGCTGTAGCTTGCCGTTTGGCATTGACGTGACATTCGGCGGTACGAGGCGGATGGAAAGTCTGAAGCTGCCCAATGAACTTTCAATCGGTTTTTATCAGCCCTACAATGTGGTTGGTACTGATGGTAAAGCGTGCCGGTGGAGGTTGGACTTTGCGTTGTCCAGAGTTTGCCAGGAGAAGACAAGTATGCCAGTGATCAAGCGTGTTATTGTGGTTCTGGGAATGCAGCGCAGCGGCACCAGCACCATTGCCCGAGCGGTTCACGCCTTGGGCGTGCCACTGGGAAATAATCTACTGCCGGCCAATATTTTTAATCCGCGCGGCTACTGGGAAGACCAGCGGATATGGCGGCTGAATCAAAACTTTCTTGATCTGATTGGGGCGTCGCATCAGACCGGGGGCGTGAACTGTCAGGGCATATTGGATCATCCTAAATGCGAATCGCTTATCACCAAAACCACAGGGTATCTGCATAAGCATTTCGGTGATTGTCCGTTGTGGGGTTTGAAAGATCCGCATATCGGGCGTCTGCTGCCGCTATGGAAAATCATTTTTCAGCGACTGGGCGTGGAACCCAGTTATGTCATCGCGGTAAGAAATCCGCTAAGTATTGCCGAATCACTACAGCGCTGCGGTCTGGCGGCGAAAGAATCCGGTTATGTTTTGTGGCTGGAAAATATGTTCAGCGCGGTGGACGAATCGCTCAATAATGCCAGCGTTTTTGTCGATTACGATGCGCTCTTCGGCCACGCCACCGAAGAGCTGCTCCGCATTGCCCATACATTAAAGTTGCCCGCCGGTCCGCAACAATCGCAAAATATTGCCGGCTTTGCCGATAACTTTCTATCTGAAGATCTGCGGGGCAGCAGCTACAACCTGGAACAATTGCGGGCGGTTTTTCCTGATCCAAGCTTGTTTTTTGATCTCTACGAATTTATGCAGCTCGCCGCGCATGATCAACTCTCGCCGGGGGCATTTTCACAGCGCTGGACTTTGCTGACGCTCCGTTATGCCGATGTTCGTCGCTGTTTGGCGGCTGGAGCGGCACAGTATCAAAAGTTATTAGCCTATTATCAGCACCGGAACCGCATGTGGAAGCCACTGAAAAAAATGGAAAGAATGGTGCGTACAGGCCGTAAAACTCTTTTGCAAGGTTCCCGCGCCGCCCTATAAGTCCAGGCTCCGAGACGCTTTATTTGCCGACTAAAGGAGGTTGGGACGCATAGCGTGACGTATCGGTCACGATTATCGGAATATGTCAATGTCTGTGAAGTGACCTTTGTTTACGCGGATTTATTGGTGGGGTTTTCGCACACTGCCGACGGGTATTTCTGAAACTTCGTTGAACTATCGCACAGCTTTGTGCCGATAAGCAAGTGTGAAGAGCTTGGTGGCTCTCGCAGTTAAAACTTGGCAGTGTTTCGAACGACAGCGGGTTGTTCGGCGTGCTTTGTGCAGGCCTGCGCATGGGCGTATTTATAATGATCAGACAATCTTTAGCACTCACTGACAGCAGTTTAACCGGCGTGGCCGCCGACGCGATGGATACTGCCAGCGGCTCGCGTGCGGGTATCGCGGGCTTTAGTCCCGGCCAATGCAGCGGGGAATGGGAACAGGCGGGCTGGCGACAGTTAAAAACTCCCGGCGCTTATGAATGCCGAAATTTCCATGCCATGGATTCGGCGGGCAACGGTGTGGCCGTAAGCCTGTATGACGGCTTTTGCTTTCATCCAAGATACGTGCGGGAGTTTAATCGGTACAATCGTCGATCCACGCGCGTGAAAATCAGTTCCGTGCGTGAACAGGTGCTTCCGAGCTTTTACCCCGCGGCTACCATCTCAATATTTCAGGGCGGAAAATGTATTTTGCATTCGGTTAATATTTTTCCACCCGGTGCCTTCCGCGGCGGCCTGGGGTCGCCGGAATGCCTGGTGGGGCCCAACCGTGTTACCCTGCGTCAGGATGGGACAGTGGGTTTAACAGCGCGCGGCTATCCGATGGAACATACCATAACCGGCCCCCGATACCGCACAAATCGGGCCATTCAGGTTGATTTAACCATCAGGCCGCTGAAATCCGGCAGTCCACACATTATGCCGCTGCGGCCGGATTCTCCGGATGGGGCGCAGCACTGTTGGGTTCTGGCTGTCCCGATGGCGGCTGTAACGGGGCGTGTCCGACAGATTAATCTGACCGATGACACCATGCTTTTGAATATGCCATTGGATGGCTTGGGTTATTACGATCAATATTTTGGCGGTTCGGGCATGGGTCGGGATGTGCGCGCCATATCGCGCGGCCATGCGGTTAATCAGGATTGGGCCATTGCATGGGATCATACCAATACCAGCCGCCCGTGCGATACGGATTCGCTGATTATCCTGGATCAAACCGCCGCACCGGTAGTTGTTCAGAACCCGCAAAGCGAAATCGCGTATGCACGGTGCAATAATTTGAGAAATCAATACCCAGTTCGCATGGTGCTGCATGGCAGCGATTCGCGCGGGAATAATGTGGAACTGATTGTTCAACATCAGGACCTTATCGAATCAAGCCCGTATCTGGTGCGCAACAGTTGTTCCGTGCAAGTGCGCTCCCGGGGTGCCAAACGCTATCTGGGCGTGGGCATCATTGAGACGCTTAGCACGCGCGGGCTGACTTGGCCGATTATCAGCGATCTCTCCAGCCGGTCGATTCTTCATGTTGACGCCGATGACCCGCTCTGGCGACAGTAAACACCCCCTTGCGCGTCTGCCATGCTGTTGCCATTCTCAATGGCCGTCCCGCGGCCGCTCGTGAAGAACTGGTATGGGCGATTGTGCGGAAAGACACACGATACATTTCTACCGTGATCACATTTGAACTGTGAGATGCGGGCTTTTTCACAGGCTCCGGAGCCGAATTCCTGCTATAATCCTTCTAGTGCTGGTAATTGCAATCCCGGCCATTACCCGGACAGGCTTTTAGGCATCAAAGCAATGGCTTAGGGAATTCGATGATAGTCGCAACTACAGCAGGGTCATGAAACGTGCCAGATCTTTTTACATCCGCCCGGGAACAACGCACGCTGGCGGCTTTGCCGCTGGCGGCAAGGATGCGGCCGGAAACGCTGGCGGAATTTGTCGGTCAACAGCATATTCTTGGTCCGGGCAAACTTTTACGGCGGATCATAGAAGCGGATCGACTGGTAAGCCTG
>JAKATV010000538.1 GCA_021818565.1 Planctomycetota bacterium | reverse complement strand
AGATCATGCAGAACATGTGTCCACCTCGCCAAACCAACCAATTCAGCCCCGCGCCAAGGCTTCGCCACCACTGTGGAAGCATTCGCCTGAAAACCGCGGAGCTTTAATTTAATTCCTTACCGCCGCGTGCCGACGCGCCAAATGCGATGAAAGCTGCCCGTGCGGCACGTGCTGTCCGCACGTATCGCACTGATCGGCTTTCTCAAAGCAATCAGCACATAATAATTCGCCGGTTTTTTCAAATTCCGTAAGCCGCAACTGATCCGGACGGGGCATTGTTTTCACCAGCTTACGCAATCGCGGCATGACGGGCAGCGCCGTATGACAGCCCGTGCAGGTTGCAAATTCAAGTTGTTTGAGCAGTAATTCAATTTCATGACTGCGATTGGCGGGAATAGTTCCCTTGCCTTCACACAACGGGCATAAATGCCCAAGATACGCATACACCGCATCGCGAATTAATTCGCTTTTATTTTTTACGCCACCCAGCAGATCCGCAAGTTTTGCGTCCACCTTAAAAGCCATGACCTGGTCCTTCGGCATTCGGCTGCTGTGTTTATCTTTCTTCATCGGTCGTCCTTTAACACGTTACACCTGCGCCTTGATAAAGCCTGCTGATCATATTATACAAAGTATTACCCGTCTTGTGCAACCGTGTATTCCTTTTTTGTATTACCTTCTTATACGTCTGATACCAGCCTGTGGTTCAGGCTTTCGCGCCGGGGTGAATCACTTGGCGTCATCACGCCACATCTCCCAGTTGGCTCGACGCTACCGCATCGAGTTAATCGCATATGGCGTGATCAAGCGTTCAACGCGTCATGAAAGATAAACATTAGCCCAACGCGGAATCGTCGCGGTTCGCTGCGGAACTCGCTGACGGAAAAAATCCGCACGCCAGTGTGGTACGCGTTGCACCAGCCGCGCGGGGCCGGCGATTGTCGCGTCACCAGGCCACAGCCGAATTTGATCCTCGGCAGTTTCAACGAGTCACCGGATGGCCGACGGGTTGGGATGTTGCCGGGCCTGCCGTTATCCGCGGAAGCATTTTCGCGGATATGGCAAGTTTCACCTTGGCCATGACTGGATCCAGACGAATCGCATGGCGATAAAACTTTTCCGCATACTTCAAATGGCCCGCCAGATAACTCACATGCGCCAATTCCATCCACCCGGCCGCAAAATTCGGTTTAAGTTTCAGCGCCACTGCCAAATCCCGTGCCGCCGGCTCATACGCCCGCAAAGCCACCAGACAATTGGCCGAATTGGTCCACGCATCCACAGCCCCGGGGTCATGCAGCAGGTACCAGGCATAATAGTGCAACGCACGATGAAAGTGCCCGGTAACCATGTATCCCGCCGCCAGATTAAATACCACCGGCAGAGAATGGCGGTGCATGGCATTGGCCGCCACAAGTTGCACCATGGCCGGCCCATATTCCTGCCGCTCCAGCAGCGTGGCACCGTACAATCCTTTGACGATAAAGGAATTCCGATTGTGTTCGTACACATAATGCCACAGCGTATAATCCAAATCATATAATTTGCTTTGATTAAAGCTGATCCAGCCCAACACCACCAACAGCACGGTTGCCGCGGCCAGGGCCACAGCATGTTTCCATTGCCCCGCTTTATCCGCCAACCAATAAATAAGCTCGCCAGCCAGTACCATCGGGCCAATACACGCAAGATATTGATAATGATCCGCAACAAAGCTGTAAAGCTGCGTATAAAAGGTAATAAAGCCCAGCACCGGCCCGATGGTTATCAGATAAAACAGCATCGCTGCCATCGGCCCGCGGCCCATGCGATCTCTCATGGACCAGAGGAACGCGAACAGGGCGACCGCCGCGATGGCCCAGATGTATCCAACGCTGTTGCCCAGGTGCCACCGCGGATAAATCATCAGCAGCGGGTGAGGCCACAGCAACTTGATAATATAAAACCAGAAGGCGTGGCCGGCGATTAAAATCCGTTGTCCGATGGTAAATCGCCAATCCGCTCCATGTGTGCCCACACTGGTATGCTCCACATGAACCGTCACCATTCCGATGATAAACGCGATGATAAACCAGGGTATCAGTCGCAGAACAATTTCTTTGTCACGCCAGCGGTCTTTCCACCAGAGAATCACTAAAATAGCCACCGGCAGCGTGCATACCGCGGTTTTGCTTAACAATCCGAGTAAAAATAAAATGGTTGAAATAACATAGAGCTGATGATTCTGATAAAGCTTTTCGGTATTTGCGGAACTGGATAGGGCGGCAGCTTTCGGCCCCACTCCGATAAATTTCAGAAAGCTCAGCAGCGCCAGAAAATAAAAAAAGCCCGACAACAGATTCTTAATTTCCGCCACCCACCCTACGGTCTCCACCTGAATCGGATGGATGGCAAACAGAGCAGCCACCAGCCACGCGGAGCTTAATTCCAGTCGCCGCAGAATAAGCCAGAGGAGAACGGCGTTGGCGGCCTGAAATAATACATTCACCAAGTGATACGGCAGGGTTTGCAGACCCCACAGATGATATTCAATGGATAAGACACTTAATGTCATCGGATAATATTGCACTTCCCCCATGGCCTTGGTGGAAAGCCAGAATATCTCAAAACCCCGCCAATGATGGATCAGAGGATTGTTGGTCAGCCACGCGGCGTCATCCCAGAGAAATACGCCCCAGCGCAGTGGGTAATAAACCGCCAGAGTCAGCAAAAGCAACCCGGCCATCCCTAAAATAGTGAACCACTTCCCGCGTTCAGCGGAAGCCTTCGCCAGCGCGACGGACTCGGGCGTTGATGCCGCGGATTTGCTGGGGTTCTTTCGCTTCATTCAATACTCTTTATTATCTTAGTTTCCGTGCGTTTGACGTATCTGCGATAAACGCTTCTGCCGCCGCATCAGGCGTTTGACGATGACAGATTGCGCGGCGGCCTGCCGCAGATGATGCAGCGCCTTGAAAGCTGCCGCCAGGGCCTGATGCGTTTGTATCCGCCACGGCTCGGGAGCACCATGCGCACCTAGCGTATGATGTTCCAGCCGCAGTTGCCGGCCTAAAACCAGGACCGTCTGAAATTCCTTTGCGGCGGCGGCGGCGTGTCCATGCTGCAGAAGAACCATGCCATAGGCAAAATGCCCTTGGCCGAAATCAGGTGAGGCTATCAGGGCTTTGCGGTAATAGGGAATGGCTTCTTGCCATTGCCCTGCCGCATTTAAGCTGTTCGCGAGACCAAAAAGCGCCTTGGTGTCCTGCGGTTCATATTTTATGGCCGCGCGAAAATGAGGTATGGACAGCTTGGCATGTCCCGCCC
>JAKATV010000161.1 GCA_021818565.1 Planctomycetota bacterium | reverse complement strand
CGTAAGTGATTATATGGCCAGCAGTTATAACGTTCCAAGCCATAAACTAAAAAAATTTTCCAATTTTTCTCTTGCTTTTTATCGGAAGTGGATTAAACTACCCAAGTATCGGTATATGGCCGCCTCAGCAAATCGCGGCCGCAACGGTGAAAAAAAGCTGTGCGTAACGCAAACGAGGCCGAACATGTTCGTTTGTGAACAAAAAGTAGACGCAGCAAGCTCGGACCTCCCCTTTGGGGGCGGCCTTCCAGGCCGCCATGGTCCTGATCCTCAGTCGGACAGAATGTCCGACCCCCTTTTAGGTACCGCCGGCGATCCCATCGCGCCGCGCGCTGATAAGCGAAGTGGACGCCGCTGGTACATGAACCACACGGCCGGCCCCCGGCATCTTTCGGGATTGGGAGGGGGGGGGCATCAATATATCTATACTATGTTATGTGTGCCCGTGCCCTTGGCGGACGGGGTTTGCGCCTGCTTGCCGATAGGCATGAATGGTCTGAAGCGCCGCAATTACCCCAAGGCAAGTTGCTCTACGGTCAAAAGCCTATCGGCCCCGTGCCTGCCTGCAGGCAGGAGTAGGCAAGGAGGCGATCCATGATTCCTCCGCGTTCCCTTTTTGGCGCATGGTGGAAAGGTCTGCGGGATGATCTGAATCCCCTCAATCTGCGCCAAACCATCAACAAATATTCCCGTTTTGTAAGCATCCTGGCGGTGCTCTTTCTCCTGGCCCTGGGATACTTCTGGTGGAAACGTTTGTTTGCTCCCCCGTCCTTCACGATGGCCCGGTTTGTTTGGGTTGATCGATCACTGAGCTATTGCCCCGTCCATTATGTTACCGCCATGATCTCCGATGGCTGCGGCGGGGCCTGGGTCGCCGGCGAGGATTCCGGCATCTACCATTACCAGCCTTCCCAGCTCGCTTCCGCTTGGAAACATTATGACAAGGCCAACTCCCCCGGCCTGGTCAGCGACCATATTTATTCGCTCTGCCTGGACTCCCGGGGCCGCCTGTGGGCCGGCACGCTGCGCCGCGGCGTGTGCGTGTTCAACGGCTATACCTGGAAACATTACGGTTTACTCAACGGCCCGCTGGGTTCGCACGTGGTGGCCATCGCCGTCAATCCCCGCGACCGATCCGTCTGGATGTGCACGGAGGCGGGCATCAGCATCTATCAAACCGGCCAACACACGTGGCGTTACATTACTCGCGCCGGCGGTCTGCCTCCAGACCCGGATTGCGTCGCCTTCGGCCGCCACGGCCAAGCGTTTGTGGGCACGCAATGCCATGGCTTGGCCATCGCCTACCCGCCGTACCGACAGTGGATCACGATCCATGGGCCGTGGAAAATACCGATCACGCCCACCGGGCGCGGCTTGCCGAGCAACTTGGTCAACGCGGTGCTGGTGGGCAAGAAGACTGGCCGGGTTTACGTGGCTACCGATGAAGGTCTGGCTTGGAGCAGCATCCGCAACCCCGGCCTTTTCCACTTTGTGCGCGGGGCGGATTACGCTCTCAAGGATCGCCAGCTTTGGCGGCCACCCCATCACGTGCCGATAGTGCCGGCGGCTGAAAAAGATTTGCTGCTGCCCGAGGATCACATCACCTGCCTGGCCCAGTCGCCCAATGGCAAGCTCTGGCTGGGTACGTGGCACAGCGGCTGCTGGACCAACATGTTCCGCATCAACCGGCCGCAAGGGAATATTCCGGAAAGGAGGCACGGGGGGGCTATCCAGATGCCACTCTCTTGGCGCCAACCCGGCGGGCGTTACGACATTTCGGCCATTTTGCCACTGGGCGATGGAAAAACGCTGGTCGGCCACTATGGCGCGGGCGTCTCGGCGGTTCGCATTTCGGCGCCGTCGTGGTGGAGCAGATTATTCCATTATGTTCTCGGCGGGTTCCACGATACGCTGGCCTGGTTGTCCTGGCGGGCGAATCTGCCGGCGCCGGCCTGGGCGCCCACGGCAGGCGGGCTGGCCGGCTTATGCCGGAAGTTGCTGGCCCATCGCGTGTCGGCGCGTCCCGCCGGTCCGCGGGTTGTCCCCATCACCAGTGACTGGCGCACACAGGGCACATGGCTGGGAAGATATGGAAGATATTGGGCGTGTCTGTTTGCCTGCCGCAGTTGGCCGGGGGACTACGTATGGTCGCCCGCTTCGGTGGCGCTGGATCACGACGCAGGGATTGGTCCGCATCACAGACAACATGACAACGGAGGATATCATCTTCCTGGCGGCGATGCTGTCCGCTTTTGGATTCAGTGGCTGTTCACGGCGAAAAAAAGGGTGCTGGAACTGCCGGAGGTTTACCTGGATAAACAGATTATCATGCACAAGACGACTTGGGCCGAGGATCGGCGGGAATCGGAAATCGACGATCACGGCGAGACTTACCCGGTCACCTGGCAGGGACCGGGGCTTTACGTGTATCTGCACATTCCGCCCGGCGAGTACACGCTCTCGCTCTATTTTTTCAACAAGGATGGCCACACCGGCCCGAACCGCAACCGCGATTATGTCATTTCCCTGCTTCCCCTGCCCGCAACCTACCTCTTCGGCTCCGACCTTTTTCCCAATACCGCGCCGTTGGCGAAGATGCGTGGAGCGGCCCAGAGCCGGGTGGTGAATTTCTGGGGAGGGGTCTGGAAGCGGTTCCTGGTGCGCGGGCCAATGAAGCTGGTGATTCGCGTGGCGAAAAATTATTCCCGCGACGCCATGTTGGCCGGAGCCATGCTGGACCCATTGGCCGAGCATCCGGCACCTTATTATTTCGGCCGCCGGGCCTGGCAAGCTCACGAGAGGCATAGAGCGGAATTGCGCACCCAATTGGCGGCCGAATGGTGCCTTGGGAGCGCGGACGTCGACGTCCACAATACTGCGACCATCCACACAGCCCGCCTGATTCTTCAAATTCTTAATGTGCTCGAACACCGCAACCCCGCCGCCTGGGCGGCCAACCAGCGGCAGGCTTACTTATTAGTTCTGCGCTGGTGCGTGGCGCATTACGGCGAGCAGCCGCAAAACTCCGCCGCCGCGGTGCTCGTGGAAAAATGCTATTACCACTTGGGGCTTTTTCATCGCTGGGAGGCGGTGGAGAAATCGCGCGACCTTTTAACTTCGCGGCAAATTGAAAAAGGATTGCGGTGGAATGAGTGGCACCCTGTATCTTCCTATCATGGCTTTGAGTTCCATTTGATTCGGAAATACGTGAAAAGATTGAAAACAAAACCGCGTACGGCGGCGGCCAAGTAGGAAAGTACCGGATTCCGGGTGTTCCGGAATTCGCAATGTTGTTTGTTCCAGTTT
>JAKATV010000464.1 GCA_021818565.1 Planctomycetota bacterium | reverse complement strand
TGGGCGGCTGGCAATGAACCGCCCGTCACGTAATACGGTGATCGTATCGGAGATGCGGAAAATCTCCTCAAGCCGGTGCGATATATAGATAATTGAAATTCCACGGGATTTGAGATTCCGGATAATCGCAAAGAGCTTTTCCACCCCGCGTCCGGCGATTGCGGACGTCGGTTCGTCCATGATAATAACGCTGGCGCGACAGGAAACAGCCTTGACAATTTCGACCAGCTGCATCTGCGCCACCGACAGGCTGCTCATCCGGGCGTCCGGGTTCAGCGATGCGCCTAATTCCTGGAAAAGTACTGCGGCTTGTTCGCGCTGCCGGTGCCGGTTGACGATGTTGGTGAACCTGTAACAAGGCTCCCGGCCGAGAAAAATATTCTCCGCCACGGTCATCGCCCGCACTGGATTTAATTCCTGGTGGATCATGGAAATCCCGTGGCGCAGCGATTCTTTCGGTGATCTGATATGAACCGGTTGCCCGTTGAGATAAATCGCCCCGTCATCCTTCTGGTGAATGCCGCAGAGAATTTTCATCAATGTCGATTTACCTGCACCATTCTCCCCCATTAAGGCATGGACTTCCCCGGCGACGACGTCCAGATTCACTTCGCGCAGAACCGACACGCCCGAGAAGGATTTGCATATCCCCTTCATGCTCAAGACATAATCCACAGATGCTCGGGGTCCGAAAGTCATGGGAATATTTCCATTCATGGGCGCAATTGTCCGCCGGCCATCGCCGTTGTGCGCGTTTCTAACGTACCGATCCATAATCATGTTCCGGACCGCTCCATGTTACTCCATGCCATGGTGCGCCATATTCCGCTTTCATTATTCATCATAACCGCAGTATTAATCACTGATCAGTGTTCATTGTTCCAAGATCACCGCAGCCGAATTTGCCGGTATTCGCACTGTTCCATTGGTGCTCTTCGGATTTGGGTCTTCCGGTGTTACGACCACCAGCTTGCCAGGGTGCGGTAAACTGACATGCGCGACAATCGCCTTGTGGTATTCCCGGTTCATCACCACCACCGCCCGTTTGCCGTCTTTCCGTTGGAATACGCTGTACGACTGCCAGCCGTTGGCTTTGACACTGGCACCCAGATTGTCGCGGAAATCGGCGTTCCACAGATACGCTTTATAACGCCGCCGCAGGGCATCGACCTTTTCACCATAAGCCATGGTCAAGGGGTAATCCTCCAACCGACCCTTAAAGTAGTACGGCTCATAGCTGATGATGTAACGGTCCAGCAATGCCTGGTTGATGGTTTCCCGGTCATTAAAGCCCGTTACTGCGATCATGATCGGCTCATGGGGAAAAATATACCTTGTCACCGGCACACTGCCCGGTCCGACACGGATATACATCAAGGGATAATATTGCAGCAGCCAATCTTCGGGCCCTTCACCGGCGAAAAGAAAGTGTGGGTCTACCTTGAATGCCGCCTTATTAAATGCTTCGCCCATGAGCATCTGTCCATGAGACAGATAACCGGGGATGGGATGGCCATGATGGGGTGTGAAACTGTACATGGCACCGGGATCGCATACCTGATCCTGCAGTACCCCCGCCGCGCCCAGCGCCAGCACCTTGTCGAATTCCTTTACCGCAATGGCCCGATAGGCCGGATCACACGTATCCATCACCGCCCACGGCCGATGGCTGATGCCCGCCAACTCCGGCGGCGTGAAATAGCCGAAACCACCAGTCGTGTACGGCACGCCAAATGGATCGTCCGCATCATATTTGTACAATTGCGTTTTGTACCATTTCGTGCTCATGTCCGCGAACTGGGGTTTGATGAACATGATGCACTTGACGCCCATGGCCTGTATTTTCGTTATCGCCCGATGTAGATCCTGCCACGTACCCAGTTCCGGATCAATGCTTAGAGACGGATTGCCCCGATCCTGTCCGCCTTTCTGCCAGCCAGTTAATTGAATGGCCTTTACGCCATATTTGGCACAATCCCGGCCGATTTTCACCAGATTCTTATAAGACATGTTCAGCGAATCCACGGGTGAATTTACCTGAAACTGCTGCCATGAATTAACCGTGCGCGCCCAATGCGGAATGTGCGGAGGAACAAACCATGTCTTGAGCCACTTTTTGTAAATATTCGCTCCAGCGTGCCAGTCGCCACGATACCCTTGCATGACCACGGGTGCCAGATTTACAGTGCTGTGGGCGGCGGCATAAATAAAATGTGTGGCCCGCATTTCCATGTGCATGGGCATTCCAGCGACTTTCCAGTTATGTGGGATGTGGCTGGATTCCCAGGAAGCCTCGCCCGGCTTAACTACAAACGTATATTCCACGAGGTAGGAGATTTTAGGATCATTGATTTGCAAGTACAGCCCTTGATTGTCTGAACACTGGATAACCGACCAGAGCGAGCTTGAGGAATTGGCCATCATCTTGGTCGGATAATTGACCCCCCAATAGCCTTCACCATTGCCGAAGTTGGGGTAGATTTCCGTCCCTCCCAAGTTGCCATACCAAGCCGATCGCATACTCATGTTGGTTCCCGCCGTCGGTGGCCGCAAATTATCCAGGCACGGATAGTCAACGGTTTCAATGGTCAGGGATGAATTATTTTTTACCTGCGCGGCGAACTTCAAGGCTCCGCCCTTGAGTGTAACGGTGGCGGTAAAGGTGATGGGCAGTGTTCCGGCGTGCTGGCTGATCAGATGTTTCCATTGAATTTTAATGGTGTTGGCGTTGATTTTACGGACGCGGGCACCATGCTGCATGGAACCGAGAATCCAGTTATCCCGCCGACCTTTAATGGGCACAAGCATTCGAAATGTGCCGACAAATGCCGAGTGCCGCTGGATATGCCAGTGCGTGGTTTTATATTCCACCCGCGTCAACGCCCCGGTGCGGCTGCTGAAGGAGGCCAGCATGGTACTGTCCCGCAGCACCACCTGCGCAGCGTGCAGCGGCGCGGAAAAGAGAAATGCGGTGAGAAGAATTGCCAAGCCGCAGTAGATTTTCACGCAAGAACCGGATAATCCGCTACGCATTAAGAGTCTCCAATAAGAGATACGTGTCCAACCCATTTGTAGATCATCCAATATACGCAACCCAGCATAGCCAGATCCAAAGCCGACACAAGGAGATTTTTTACCAACTTATTGAGATTTTTCATCATTTTTCGATCCATTTTTTGTGCCTTTTTAGCCTGACTTCCCCCAGCCATGAGCAAAAAGCATTGATTTACGGCCCTTCCGCGATAATGCACTTGCTACATTCAACCCGGTGCCCAAGTCGGCGGCTGCGTAAAGAGTTCCAGCAACCCCAGTT
>JAKATV010000235.1 GCA_021818565.1 Planctomycetota bacterium | reverse complement strand
CGGTTGGCCCCAAAGTTTGAAGCGGTTGCGTTTCTGGAATGCCAAGTTGATCCAGCGTTCAAAAGTTTCCTTCCCAAGCGGTTGGGCAAAACGCACCACCAGCGGAGCACCGCCCGTTTGCATAATCCTTAACGATCGATCACGGGGTTCTTCATATTGCTGCCAAGCCAGAAGTTCCGTGTAATTCAATACCGATTTATATATCTGGTAAAGATAGCGCACGGTGTTGCGGTGGTCCTCAAAGCTGTCGGTACGATTGGTGATCTGACCAGCTTGGTAAAGATCATGGCCACCGGTTGCGGTCAGCGATGGGATGCGCAGCGCGGCCAGCGCATTCATCGGATCGTATGATTTCTGCAAATCACCAAGCGAACTTTTGATACGCTCAACTCGGTCCGCAAAATCGACGCGTGCCTTCCTGCGCTCCGGTTCGGGGCCGTCATCCTCGGATTCGCTGGTCGCGGAATAGACTGTACCTTCGGATTCCTCGGTGGACACCGCCTCGGCAAAATCCACTGGCATTTCAAAGATGCTCTCATGCTTGAATACCAGTTTGGTAAACCGGGCATCGCCCCTTTTTGAAATATCGTTATGCCAGAGTGTTTGCAGGAGCGGGCTGCTGAACCAAGTCAAATCCAAGTCCGGATGTTGTGCCCACCTGGCGACTCTCGTTTTTGCGTCGACGGAATTCTCGCAGGTGTAGAATGCGAAGAATCGTTCATCGAGAGATTCGACAAATCCAACAACTTTACGGGCGGTTTTCTGGGTTTCCGGATCCTTGACTTCGGCGGTAATACTGAAAAAAGATTCATCAATTTGTCGTGTTTCAGATCCTAAGTCGTTCCATAGCATTTCCGTAGTCTTTGGTTTCCGCCGCCCCGTGCCCGAAACATGTTCCAGAAGGAATGTCTTGACCAGCGGTATGCGTGTGTGGCCCGCGTCGATTCCTTCCCTGCCTTCCGCCGAAACCCCATTAAAGAAACGGTAAACATCAAACCGCTCCCTGGGGTTATTGGGTGCAAGCTGCACCGGTTTTTTTTTATCGCTGCGTATCATCAAACTGCCCCTGAATCTTTACACCGCTATTTCGTAGTCATGTTACGGTTATTAATCATAGCGTAATTAGGCCATGTTATCACCTGTGTGGGGCGCGGGGCTGTGCGCCCTGATTTCCAAAATCTTCGCTTTCACCTTCCACGGATCATCCACCTCAATAATCGCCCAGCGGCCCCATTGGCCGGCGTTGTTCACTGCGGGTACCCAGAGAGTTTTGGCGGTGGAGACTTTGGCGGCTTTTTTCCGGTCGCGGTCGCCGGTCACTTCAATAATTAAATTCAGCGGATCGGTTGGGCCGTGGCCGTCATCAATCCGGGCGATGAAGTCCGGCTCGTAATGGCGCTGCACGCCGTCGATGGTGTAGGGAATTTCAAAGCCCAGGCGGCTGTTTTTGACGTAGCAGATCACGCCATCCATATCCTCAAGCGCCTGGGCCATTTTCTGCTCCCATGAATCGGTATCCGCGACAACATGGGAAATATGGCATTTGTCGGCGCGGGTTTTATAAACCGGCCGCCGGGTGTCAAACTGCACAAACCGTGTGGAGCCAAGCGTATCGTAGGGCTTGGCAATCGGCAGCAGTTGTTTTTCGCCCGCGGTGGTCTGAACGACGGCTTTATAGATGCGGTCCGCGGCGTCCCGCCGATTGCTGGACCACAGGAGCAACTGGGGAAAGGTATTGTCCTTGAGCACCACGCATTGGCTGATCCAGTCGTGGGCAATGGAGACCAGATCAGGAAACAGCCATTCCTTGCGATTGTTATCGGCGTCGGTGAAGTATTGCTCCAGCACGGTACGGGCGATTTCAAATGCCACCGTTTGCAGGCGAACGGCTTTGTATTCATCCAGAGTGTGGTATTGCGTTTGGCCGACGATGGGGGCACTTTCCGTTTTGGTGGGAAAGCTCTGCGTGCTGAGGGTGAGCTGCGACGATTGATCAAATTTGGCGGCCAGCCGCTCGGCTGGAAGTTCATAGCGGTAACCGTCAATGCGGGGGAAGGTGATTTCGCAGGCGGATCGTTCGGGCAGTGCACGCACGCGCGTGGGCGGCAGACCGGGCATGGGATCCTGCGGCAGGCCGCTGCATGGAATAAAGGAGAACGGCACGCCGTAGACCTCGGCATATTCCACGGGAAAGGCTTGAATGGTCAGAGCGTTGCCGTCAACGCTGATTTCACTGGGTTCGGCTTCGTAGCTGCGGCGGCGAAGTCCGCGGCCAATGACCTGTTCGCATAAAAGTTGCGTGCCAAAAGCCCGCACGCCAAGAATGTGCGTGACCGTATTGGCATCCCATCCTTCGGTCAGCATGGAGACAGACACCACACAGCGGATTTCTTCCCCGAGTTTGCCGGGCTTGCCGACCGTGTTAAGAACTTCGCGCAGCAGGTCTTCATCGGTAAGTTTTTCCGCGTCACGATCAGGAAAGCGGAGGCGGTAATCGGCTTTGAATTCTTCAATTTCCCGCGCGGCGATGGCCTTGAAATCATCGGCCATGGATTCGCCGGACTCAAGCTGTTGCGAGTCGACAAGAATGGTATTGGGGCGGTGGATAAAGCGGCCATCCTGTACGTTACTGAACAGCGGCAGTTTGCCCGGGACAGCCGCGATAGTGCCATCGGGCAGGTGTTTTTCCCAGCCGGCAACATAGTCGAAGACCATTTTGGATACGTTGGTGTTGTTGCAGACGACAATAAATACCGGCGGGGTGGTGGCAACACCGGTTTTATCCGGCAGTTGCTGCCAATGTTCAAACGATTTTTTGTAATGGCCATAGAGGCTTAGCAGGGCACCTTCCAACTCGGCGGGTGGCTTTGGCTCTCCGGTGGCGACATCAGCGTTACGGCCTTTTTTGGGCAGGCCATCGCGAATGCGCAGCCAGAGGTCGCGGTAGGTTGGTTGTTCTCCCGTGCCGGAATCGTCGGAAACGGGCACACGCGGCACCTTGACGACGCCGCTTTCAATGGCGTCAATGAGTGAAAAATCGGAAACCACCCAGGGGAAAAGAGAACCTTCGGGGTAGCCGGATCCACGGAGAAAAAACGGCGTTGCGGATAAATCAAAAATGGCGCGAATACCGATTTTCCGGGCCAGTGCTTCCAAGCCGCTGATCCATATCCGGGCGGTCTCGGCGTTTTCCTGGGCTTCTTTGCGTTCTTCGCCGGTAAGCTGCTCGTCGGCGGCGTCAGGCTTCCGGCGGTAGCAATGGTGCGCCTCATCGTTGAGTACCACGATGTTTTTTTTGGCACCCAGATCACGCGTGACACGGCGGATCAT
>JAKATV010000365.1 GCA_021818565.1 Planctomycetota bacterium | reverse complement strand
TCCACGTCGAAAAGCTCGGAGAGTTGCTTCTGGCTAAGCCAGAAGGTGTCGGCTTGGTACATGACCTCAACTCTTACCGCGCCGTCCGAGGTGCGGTAGAGGATGATTTGGCCGTCACTGGGCTTTTGCGGTTCGGTCATGGATTGACCCTCTGGTTCACGCGGCGCGGAGGCGCGGAGGAGGGCGGCTGATAATTGTTTGCGATGCGATGCAGACCATCCTTTAGCAGCGATTCGCCAAAGTTAATTAACAGGCCCACCGGAAGATGCAGCAGTCGGAGATAGGTCAGCAATTGCTTTGAATGTACCAAGGCCACTTTTTCAACCGATTTTAACTCTACAACCACGCAACCTTCGACCAATAGATCGACGCGAAATCCTTCCTCAAATTTCATTCCCTCATACACAAACATGACCGGCTTCTGCCGCTCCACCGCCAGCCCCCGGCGTTCAAGTTCTCGCGCCAGTACCGCCTCGTATACCGATTCCAGTAATCCCGGTCCTAATCTAATGTGGATCTTCACTGCGGCATCCACAATCTGCTCTGTGATTGAATCTATATCTTTATCACCCGTCATGTCGTCCCTTTTCATATTCCCTTCAGGCGGTTGTCGAAGAAGTCCTCACGCGGAGGCGCGGAGGCCGCAGAGGTCGGGGTTTGTTTTCCATCACTCTCCGCGTTCTCCGCACCTCTGCGTGACACATCTGTCTCCGTCATATCAAAAAGCGAACCTCCGTCTGCCGCCTGCTTGCGGCGCTGGGCTTTGGTTCGTGGTCTCTCCGCGTCCTCCGCGCCTCCGCGTGAAGCACCGCTTTTTCCCTCCACCACCGGCAGATTCTGAATCTCCAGGCTGTAATCGTCATGGCCCCATTCGCATTTGGCCAATACGGCCTTCGGGATTTTTTTAACGGTCAAATTCGGAAATTCACCGGCCTTGACACCGCGAAACGCGCCACAGCAGACCAGCAGGGTCCGGTTCGGCCCGACATCTTCGGATAATTTGGCCAATTGCTCATAAGAAAGCGTTTGCGTGGTCACGTAGATAAAATCATTTTCCGTGGAATGGCCCTGCTGCCAATAATCGCTGGTGCTGGGGGCGTAAATAAAACCTTCCAGCTTGCACATCGCCTCCGCGAGCATGGCGGAATTAAATTCCCTGCTGATAACCAGATTGCCAAACTGGTCATTTTCCAACAACGACGGTCCCACGCGATAATAGCGGAAGCCACCGCCGCCCTGCCAGCCGACCGATTCGGTAATGCCGCCGGGATCGGTGCCTTCAATAACTTTCTTCAGCCGTGGAATAATGTGGGTGTGGCAATGCTCCCCGAGTTCCACCATGATCCACTTGCGGCCCATTTTGTGCGAGACCGCACCAGTGGTGCCGGAGCCGGCGAAGGAATCGAGAACCCAGTCGCCGGGGTTGGTGGCGATTGTCAAAATGCGCTCGACCAAGCGCTCGGGTTTTGGGGTGCTAAATATCTCATCGTTGTTAAACGCGGCCACCTCGCGCTTGGCATCTTGGTTGTCACCGACGTCCGTGCGTGACCATATTGTCATGCACACGATTCCCTCCTGTACTTCCGACAGAAAGCGCTTTAGCCGCGGGACATTGCTGCCCTCCCGACCGAACCAGATGCGATTTTCCGCGAGCAGCTCCGCGTACCGCGCGGCAGATGCGCCCCAGCACCGGCCCTTCGCCGGCCGCAGCTTTCTTCCGGATGGCGTGGTGATCTCGTAGATGTTGGCAGACTCGCCGGTACGAGCGTACTGGGCACCCCGCTGGCCGCCCGTAAGGCTTATCGTGAAATCCCCGCTCGTCCACGATCCCCGGGGATCACCATCGGGGTTCGAATAGCGGGCGTCGGCCCCCTCGGTTCTCCGCAGGAGGTTAGGAGCCCAGCCGGATTTATCCCTTGCGAAGACGAGGACGTGGTCGTGGCTATCGGAGAGGCCGACCGCGTTGGCCTGTGGCGAAAATTTCTTCTGCCAGATAACATTGGCCACGAAATTTTCCCGGCCGAATATCTCATCACACGCGACCTTGAGGTAATGCGATTCGCCGTCATCGATGCTAATCCAAATCGACCCATCCGGCGAAAGCAACCGCCGCAGCAACTCCAGCCTGTCCCGCATCAGCGAGAGCCAAAGCGAATGTTCAATGCCGTCATCGTAATGCGTAAATGCCGAGCCTGTGTTGTATGGCGGATCGATATAAATGCACTTGATTTTGCCGGTAAATTCCTGCTCGAGCGCCTTGAGCGCCAGCAAGTTGTCGCCAAAAATCAGGCGGTTGTCGAAGATATCATTTTCGGAAACTCGGTGCGCCGCATGATATGAACGCGCCGGGTCTTCAATGAGAATTCGCGGCTCGAGCTTTGGCCGGATGTCCTTTCCGATCCAGGTAAGTTCAAGTTTCGGTTTTCCGTTAGCCATTTTGCTTTCACAGTCCTTTATTTCCCCACGCCAAGTACCCTGGATTGCCTTCGCAATGTTTCCACCGCCATCCCAACGGCGTTCGGGTCCGCTTCCTTGTCACCCCATTCAGTCCAGAAGTTCCTAGTGGCGCTGATCGGGGTAATTGAAGGAACCCTTAGTTTAATTCGGGCTGGCAGGAGAATTGCATCGCCCAAGAGGACTGCCTCGCCGGTGTCGAGAAGCGGCAGACCATCCAAAACTCCGGCGAGGGAATCGGGCATTAGCCGCCTGACAACGTTTTGATCTTGGTCATTTGTCAATCGAAGGATGAGAAAGTTATTGCATTGGCTCAGAATAGTTCGACTCACATCCGAGGGCCTCTGACTCACGACCAAAAGGGCGACGCCATATTTGCGCCCTTCCTTTGCAATTCTCTCAAACGCGTATAGCGCCTGGCGCTCAACAGCATCGGCATTGTCCGTAGTTGGTAGATATAGGTGGGCTTCATCGCACACAAAAACGAACGGAGTGCGTTTTTCGGCTTGCATCCAGAATTGGACGTCGTAAAGCAACCGTGCGAATACACCAGTCACCACCGGCAGCACGTCGGACGGGACTTCGGAGAAGTCAACGACCTTAATGCCCGGTTTGCCATGGCCTGGTGCCAGTAGTTTTCCGACTTGTTTTGCCAGCCAATCGTACTGCAACGCGGCACCGGGCGGTTTGAACATAAAGCCGTATCGCCGATCTTCAGCCTTCGCTTCGAGGCGGGAGATTAGCCGAGTAAGGCGGCCCTCCCATTCGCCCTTTACCGCCCCACCCTTGACGCCCACTCCTTTCGATGTGTCATCCTCTTTGAGAAGACCAATCAGCGCCGAGAGTTCGTAGGGGATTGGAGAGTCGACTGTAAATGTC
>JAKATV010000409.1 GCA_021818565.1 Planctomycetota bacterium | reverse complement strand
GGGAAACATTGCGGCTGGCAGTGCTGGGACCGCGCATCGAAGACATTGACGAAGCGAAGGCCAAACTACAGGCCGACCAGGCACAGTTGGCATTGCTGGAACAATACCTCGCGGATACCAATCTCATCAGCCCAACGAATGGTGTTATTCGCACACGGATTCTTGAGCCGGGTGATATGGCAACGCCGCAGACACCGGTCTACACGATTGCGATCATGAACCCCAAATGGGTTCGCGCGTATATACCGGAAAAAGATATGGGGCTTATTCACAGCGGTTCCAAGGCGTGGATTACCGTAGACAGCTTTCCGCATAAGAAATTTTCCGGATGGGTGGGATTCATTTCACCGATAGCGGAGTTTACCCCAAAATCTGTAGAAACGACACAGTTGCGTACCAGCTTGGTGTATGAAGTACGGGTGTATGTAAAAGATCCGCACGACCAGTTGCGGTTGGGTATGCCGGCGACGGTAAATATCCCGGTGAGAACCGCCACCACACAGACCAGTGAAACGAGGCCATAAATGGATTCCTCCGCACCAAGTTCGGATGTTATTATCCACTGCCGGGATCTGCACAAATCTTTTCCCGATGGACGTGGCGGCATCACCGCGGCTTTGGCGGGCGTATCGCTGGAAGTGCGCCGCGGGTTAATGGTGGCGCTGGTGGGGCCTGACGGAGCGGGGAAAACGACACTCATTCGCCTGATCATGGGATTGATGCCGACAGATACCGGGGATGTTGCGGTCTTGGGAAATAACATTATACAGCATCCGCACGCGGCAGAATCCGATGTAAGTTATATGCCGCAAAAGTTCGGATTATATGAAGATCTGACCGTACAGGAGAATCTCGATTTATACGCCGATCTACACGGGGTATCCGCGGCGGATCGCAAAACACGCTATCCGGAATTATTTACCATGACCAATTTGGGGCGCTTTACCAAGCGGCTGGCGGGACGCCTTTCCGGCGGCATGAAACAGAAATTGGGATTGGCATGCGCGCTGGTGCAGTCGCCGCAACTCTTGATACTCGATGAACCCACTGTGGGCGTTGATCCCGTATCGCGTCAGGAGTTGTGGGCGATTCTGTTGAATCTGGTCAAAACCAGGTCGCTGACACTTCTGATCAGTACGCCTTATCTGGAAGAGGCGGAGTATTGCAACCATGCCGTGGTCATGTATCAGGGAAGAATATTGACCGAAGGTTCACCGCAGGATGTGGCGAATCATGCCAGGGGCCGCACGTTTCGTATCACCACACCACCGGCAATAAAACCCCGTCAATTGGTGGCCACGCTGCTGGAGTCTTCCCTGATTGCCGATGCGGTACCGGAAGGTGGCGACGTGCGGCTGGTGCTAAAAGCGGATGCGCCCGGTGTGACTGAAATACCCGCGGCTGTGAATGCTGTGGAAATCAAACCTCAGTTGTCAGATGGCTTTATGGTCTTGTTGCGACAGGCGGTGGCCAAGACGCAAACTGCGGGCGTCGCATCCGCAGTTAATGGCATTTCCGCACAATCGAAGAACAAATCAGGCGGCACCCCGACAGTGCAGGCCGCCACAATCAGCGGCCAAAGTGCATCGCACGCACCGATAACCGCCACAACGGACGGCGGGAAGGCGGTTGTGCAGGTGCATGACCTGGTGAGGCGATTCGGAGATTTTATCGCAGTTAATCACGTTAATTTTGACATCCGAAAGGGAGAAATTTTCGGTTTGTTAGGCCCCAACGGAGCCGGCAAAAGCACGACTTTCCGCATGTTGTGCGGACTTTTGCCTCTGACGTCTGGAACCCTGCGTGTAGCCGGCTACGATCTGCGTCATGCTCGGGCCTCAGCCCGGCAGGCGGTGGGGTATGTGGCTCAGAAGTTTTCCTTATATAGCCAATTAAGCGTACAGGAAAATCTGGCTTTTTTTGCCAGCGCCTATGGTTTACGTGGCATCCGCCGAAAGCAACGTGTGCAGTGGGCTATCGCGGAATTTGATCTTGCGAATCTGCTTTCGAATATTACCGGCGGCATTCCGGACGGGTTCAAGCGGCGGCTGGCCATGGCCTGTGCTCTTTTGCATGAACCGGCGATTCTATTTCTTGACGAACCGACATCCGGCGTTGATCCATTGGCTCGACGGGAATTCTGGCAACGCATTACAGCCATGGCGGATCAGGGCGTTACGGTGGTGGTCACAACGCACTTTATGGAAGAGGCTGAATATTGTGATCGCATGGTCATCATGATGAATGGCCGGGTGTTGGCGGGCGGAACACCCACGGAAATCCGCACGCTCGCGATGACCCCGGACAAGCGCGATGCGACAATTGAGGATGCGTTCATTCATGTGGTAATGGAAGAACAAAAAGCGGGGCTGAAAGCGAGTGCCGCAGCATGAGCCACAAGGCTAAAATTGGAAAAATGAGGCGGATTATCGCCATGAGCAAGAAGGAAGCGCGGCAGATGATGCGCGATCCCAGTAGCATTGCGCTGGGCATCGTTCTTCCACTATTGCTGATTCTTCTGTTCGGATATGGCTTGTCATTAGACGCTCATCACGTTCCGGTGGCCGTGGTGATGGAGGATCATTCTCCATCGGCACAATCCGTTTTCGGAGCCTTTGCCGGTTCACGATATTTTCAGCCGCGGGCGGTAAACTCCATGGTTCAGGCCAATCGGCTTTTAACGGCGGGAACCGTTGATGGAATTATCCGGATGCGGCACAACTTTTCCCGGAACTTGCGGGCGGGTCACGCCAATATCCAATTCACCACCAACAGTATTGATGCCAACCGTGCGCGACTGATTGAAAATTATGCCAGCGGCGTGGTTTCCGGTTGGCTGGCGCAACGGGAATTAACACACGGGCAACAGTATTACCAGCCGGTAACCATTCAGCAACAGATATGGTTTAATCGCAGCATGGACAGCCGATATTTTCTGGTACCCGGCTTGCTGGTTCTGATCATGACACTGATTGGTGCCCTGATGACCGCCCTGGTGGTGGCCCGGGAATGGGAGCGTGGCACGTTTGAGTCGTTGTTTGCCACACCTGTACAGCCCGGAGAGATCGTCATCAGCAAGATCATTCCCTATTTCTGCCTGGGCATGGTCGGACTGGCCGTCGCGGTAACGGCAGCGCGGATTTTATTTCAGGTACCGATACGCGGTTCATTACCGGTACTGATTCTGGTCTCGGCATTATATCTGCTGGTGGCACTGGGTATGGGGTTGCTTATCTCCACGCGGACAAAAAATCAGTTTATTGCCAGTCAGGCGGCACTGTTGCTGACGTTTTTACCCGCGATGATGCTGTCTGGTTTTATTTTTGATATCCGCAGCATGCC
>JAKATV010000173.1 GCA_021818565.1 Planctomycetota bacterium | reverse complement strand
TTTAAGGGCCTGCGATCCGCTAAAAGATTAGACCCTATGGCCATTGGCCGGATGGTAACAACCAAAGTCAACGCTAACATTGGAGCCTCGCCGGTTTCCAGCAATACGGCCGAAGAAGTTGACAAACTGCAATGGGCACAAAAATTTGGTGCCGATACGCTCATGGATT
Organism: Planctomycetota bacterium; assembly: GCA_021818565.1. Lineage (GTDB taxonomy): Bacteria > Planctomycetota > Phycisphaerae > WQYP01 > WQYP01 > JAMDCX01. Next base: position 3,187 of record JAKATV010000173.1, on the reverse strand, counting down.
TATCCACCGGCGGGAATCTCGTGGAATGCCGACAGGCGATTATTGATCACAGTACCATACCCATCGGTACCGTGCCGATTTATTCCATGATTATTGGCCGAAAAATCGAAGAACTGACTTACGACATTATTCTTAAGGAAATTGAGCGCCAGGCCCAGCAGGGCGTGGATTATTTCACCATTCATGCCGGCGTGCTTAAACAGCATCTCCCGCTGGTGAAAGATCGGTTGACCGGCATTGTCAGTCGCGGCGGCAGCATGTTGGCCAAGTGGATGATTGTGCATAACAAGCAGAATCCGATGTATGAATTGTTCGATGAAATTTCCGCGATTATGCGGCAATATGATGTCACGTATTCGTTGGGGGATGGACTGCGGCCTGGCAGTTGCGCTGACGCCACGGATGCGGCGCAGTTGGCGGAACTGCGGACGCTTGGTGAATTGGTTTATCGCGCTCGTGAAGCCGGTGTGCAGGTGATGGTGGAAGGCCCCGGTCATGTGCCGATGGATCAGATCGCCATGAATATGCAGCTTCAGCAGCGCGTGTGCGATGATTCGCCTTTTTATGTTCTTGGGCCGCTGACTACCGATGTATTTCCCGGCTACGACCACATCACCAGCGCCATCGGTGCTACGGAAGCAGCGCGGGCCGGCGCGGCGATGTTGTGCTATGTAACGCCCAAGGAACATGTGGGTCTGCCCAAAGCACAAGACGTTAAAGCGGGCTGCATTGCGTATAAAATCGCAGCGCACGCCGGCGATATTGCCCGTGGCGTCAATGGTGCCCGCCAATGGGATGATGATATGTCCAAAGCGCGGGCGGCTTTGAATTGGCCGAAGATGTTTGAGCTGGCCTTTGACGGAGAAACCGCTCGAGCCTTGCATGATGAAGATTTGGAAGTGGACACCGATTTTTGCGCCATGTGCGGTCACGACTGGTGCTCCATGCGAATCAGCAAGGAAATCCAGGAATTCGCCAGCGGCAAAGATGTGAATTTTGAGCCGGCGAAAAAATCAGCACAATCCGCGGGTGTATCGGCGGAAGGCGCGGAACTGCTTAAGCAGCGCGGCGTATTAACGCAGGAACAAATTCACGCGCTGGCGCATAAAGGCAAAAAAGCGGTGTGTCACAGTGACAACGTGCCGGATGCCCATGCTGCCCAACTTGTGCAGATTGAATCATTAAAATCGCAGGCAGTTGCGTCGTGACGGTTCGAAGGGCTTGTACGTAAAGCGTGCATGTCACCATTTGTTAAGGGGACAGCGCTCGTGGGCCAGGCGGATTTTTGCTCGCAACATACAGTGACATTGCGAGCAAGTCTGGACAACGCCGGCTGTTTTTACGGCGCTGCTGCAGGTTTCGCATACCGCCCATCGCTTAATCATGGTTAGGGCGTCAGTTTTATCAATGCCGATGGCTGCTTTGGCCAGTCCGACGGTGCCTCGGGCAATACGCCTCGCGGTTTGGCGTGTCGCTGCGGAGCTTGTCGTGGGCGGCTTACGCACTGTTTATACGCCTTTGGTAAGAAATCCGCCGTCAACTACGATGGTTTCGCCGGTCGTGAAACTCGCGGAATCACTGATAAGGTAAATCGCCGCACCAACAAGCTCTTCGGCATTGCCAAAACGGGCCATGGGGGTATGCGCCTTAACCCAGGTGCCGCGCGGCGTGCCTTCGAGGATTTTGCGATTCAGATCAGTCGGGAAAAATCCGGGAGCAATGCCATTAACGCGGATGCCCAGAGGTGCCCATTCATTGGCCAGTCCGCGGGTTAAACCCATCACGCCGGTTTTGCTGGAAGCGTAGGCAATCACTTCGGTGAGGCTCATAAATGAACTGATGCTGGCAATATTGATGATGCAGCCCCGCACAGATTTGGAATCGGGGGTCTGATCCTTCATGATTTTCCCCGCCGCCTGATTGACAATAAAACTGCCGATGAGATTAATGCGGATAATGCGTTCAAACTCCTCCACCGACATTTCCAGGGCGGGCTGCTTCTTATGGGCACCAGCGGCGCTGACAACAGCATCGAGGCGGCCATACTTTGCGGCAGCATCTTTTAGCGCGGCATCCACGGCGGCGGCATCGGTTACGTTCAGGGCGATGGCATCATGCCCCGGACCAATGGCGGATAGTTCATTCCGCATCGCCTGGACCTTGTCGGGATTGCTGGATGCGGCGATAACCTTGGCCCCCGCCTGAGCGTACCCCAGCGCAATGGCCTTGCCCAGGCCGCTGGTACCGCCGGTGATCAGACAAACTTTTCCACTGATGTCCAAAAGAGAATGTGTCATGATGACTCCACAGGTTTGAGATTTTTACGGTCAAAGGCCACGCCCGCTTCGCGAGCGATACCTTCCAGGGCGTCAATTTCGGCGGCGGTGAAAATTAGGCCGCCAAGTTTTTCCGATCGCTGTGCGGCCCGGGCTTCCGGTTCGCCGGGCAGCAGGGTTTTTTCATTGCCATGCCCGCGAATATCCTCCAGGACCGCCTTAACATTCTCCTGCTGTGAGCGGTTATACGCAAAGGCTTCGCCGCTGATGGCGTCCGCGCGAATGCACTGGAAGAAAAAGCAGGGGGTGCGCTTTTCGTCTTTGGGGCCGATGCTCCAGCGGCTGCGCAAGGTCGGCAGGGAACCGCCGATATAAGCCGCCAGTAATTCATCAATTAACGACAGGCCATAGCCTTTATGTTCACCGAAGGGAAACAGGGCCGCAGCTTTATTTGGATCCTGCGTGGGGTTGCCGTCTTTATCCACCGCCCAGCCCGGGCCAAGTTGTTTGCCTTCCCGAGAAAATTGCTGCACGCGCCCCATGGCTACCACACTCGTGGCCCAGTCCACGCAAATCGGAAAGCCGATGGCTTGGGTGGTGGGGAACCCCCAGGAATGGGGGTTGGTGCCAAGGGTGGGAAATTTTCCGCCAAACGGCACTACTTCGGCTAAAGCGGCGGTACAGGCGGTATAGGCCAGATAGCCTTTTTTAGCAGCGTCAATAACATAGCCGCCACCCCATAGATAATGAAACGCATTATCCACACTTACAACGCCCACGCCGAATTCATCGGCCAATTTCATACAGTGTTCCATGGCGGCAAAGGCGGTGGCCTGCCCAAGTTTGCGGTTGGCGTTCCAGCGCGCGACGGCTTTGAACTTCGAAGGCAGCACTTCAATTGTGGCCCCGGG
>JAKATV010000153.1 GCA_021818565.1 Planctomycetota bacterium | reverse complement strand
CTGCCGCACATGACATTGGTGTAATGATTAATCTGCGGCCAACGGTCAATCCAGCCCCCCTGCTGATACATCAGCACAATGGATTGGCACATATCTTCCATGCGCTTGGGTTCAATGAGTGCCAACAGCGGCATTTCGCTGCGGTAAATATCCCAGCCGGAATAATTGCAATAAATATGATGTCCGGCGGCCACATGGTGAATTCTGCCGTCAAAGCCCAGGTAACGCCCGTCGGCATCACTGAAGATGCTGGGCATCAGCAGGCTGTGATATAAAGCCGTATAGAACTCGATGCGCTGTGCCATCGGCCCGCCGGCAACCTGAATCACGCTTAACGCATGGTTCCAGATGCGGTAGGCGGCTTGGCGAACGGCACTGAAGCTTTTCCCGGCGGCTTCCTGCTTGAGATTGTTTTCCGCCCCAGCCAAATCAACATACGAGATGCCCACGTGCACCGTAACGCTTTGTGCTTTCGATGATGCGGGCCAACTGGCGTACGCCCCCACCCATTGTGGATGGCTTTTCTGGCTTACAACATGCGAATCGACATGAATCTTCCCCACGCCTTTCCTGCCGTTCCAAGTGCCGCAGACCGCAAAGGGTCGGCTGAATTGCATGACAAAATGCACTTTGTAGGTCTGCTTGTTGCCGCAGAAGCAGTGATTGACCACATAACCGGTGATTTCACGGTTATTGACAACCTTTATCTTCGAGGCCACGGTGTAATTGAGTGTGTGGCTGATGGGAATAAGAATATTGGCCTGTTTGTCGGCGGGAAAGGTGAATTTGGCTATACCGCACCGATTGGTGGCGGTGAGTTGAGCGTTGATGCCCCAGCGTAATAGTTTTACCTGATAATACCCGGGCGCGGCGGATTCCTGGCGGTGGGAATAGGTGGATTGAAAATTCTTAATTTGCGTGTGCATAGGGCCGGTGGTGGCGGTGAAAAACACATCGCCTTCGTTGGTGCAGCCCGGTCCGCTCATATGGGTCATGCTGAAACCCTGAATATCCGGCTGATAATAGTGGTATCCATAGCCGCGCGATTCGGTATCAGGGCTTAGCTGCACCATACCAAACGGCAGGGATGGGCCGGGGAACAAATTAATGCTTCCGCCCGGGCCATGGCCGGTTCCAATCAAGGGACGCACCAATGCCGCCGGTGCCAAGCCGGCAGCACTAACACTGTTTCCCGCCAGGGCGGTTACCACATCATCATTGCCCATCACGGCCGAAGTCGCGGTTGGCTTGTCGGTGGTAGTGGTACTGCTGCTGCACCCGCTGGTCGTTACGAGGCCCAGAATTCCAATGAGCGTCAGAACACCGAAGCGGAAAACTCGGGCATGGCCACGTGTATCTTTTATCGCCGCCGCGCCGCCCCGCCACGAAAGGGAAGAATTCGCATGCATGGTTTTTACCTCATACGTCATAAATCGTTCCTCATCTCAATTGTGAGGCCTTAAATAACAATCCGGTTCGTGACATAACCGGTGCCAGACTTAACTTGACAAAGGAGTTTTCGTCCATTTCCAATAAAACATCGCAGCCGCGGGTTGTACTAATCGTCGGCGATATTGGGCGTTCCCACTTTGATCATCATGGCACCATGTCCTGGGATCTCGGTGCTGAATCGAACCTTTGCACCAAGATCTTTACGTTTCCATAAATCGCGTACAAGTTGTTTGCCGCGCAGCGGCTTGGCGGTTCTGCAGAGTACCGGATCCAGCATATCCCAAGAGGGTATTATAACAGTTCCCGGTCTAAGCTCTCGGTTGAATATTCCGACTGCCACGGTTCCATCCCATAGAGGCCTGGCCCAAATTTCCCCGAATTCCTGCCGATCCACGCGTTGTGCCTGTTTTCCCAATTCATCCTGATTCACCGCCAGAACCTCCGTATTGGTCAGCAAATCCAAGGTAAATTGATTTAGTTTGTCCAGATCACAACTTAACAGAAGCGGTGCGGCCATCATGCACCAGAGCGTGACCTGCGTATGCTGCTCATTCGGCGTAAGCCTGGTCCAGTGCGGTGCATTAATGCCAGCGGCAAATCGCCCATATCCTACCATTAGCATGCACGGATCGTTCCAGTGGCCCGGTCCGGCAAATGGAAACAGCGGCCCATTGCATACAAAACTGTTGTGGCAAACTGATTGCCAGGTATCCGTAATATCCCCACTGATGCGGTAGCAATTACCCCAGACTGGCGGCTTTCCGCCCCAGGTCCAAACATGCGCCATCCCATATTGGCATAAACTGAAAAACATATCGCGGTCTACCTTATCCAGGGCCGATCGCATCACCTCATAAGGCTTCATGTATTGTTCAAGATCCGGATGCTTCGGAACCTCACGGGAATAACTGCACCAGTCATACTTAAGATAATCTACACCCCACCGCGCGTAGGTTTTAGCGTCCTGCAACTCGTGACCAAGACTGCCGGTGCGGCCACCGCACGTTCTCGACCCCGGCGAGGAATAAATGCCGAACCGCAAGCCCTTACTGTGCACATAATCCGCGAGTTTCTTCATGTCGCCGAAATTATCAGATGGTTGGATTTCTCCGTTAGCTCCGCGCCCGGCCTGCCAGCCATCATCCAGATTGACATACATGAACCCTTTGGCTGCCAGGCCGTAATTAACGATCGCATCGGCGGCCGCCTTGGTATGAGCAGCCGTGTTCCCAAGTTGATAAACGTACCATGAATTCCATCCCATTTGGGGAGTTAACGCAAGCTTATGTTCGCCCGCTACCAGTCGCAACGTGCGTTGTGCGGTGCCAAGGCTATTTTTGGCCGTCAGCCTGACTTTATATTCCCCGGCCTGATTAAATTTTCCGGTAATTAAGCCGCTTTCATTCATGGTCAGGCCTTCCGGCAAACCTTTGGCCGAAATGATTACCGGGGCCTTGCCGGTGTGAGGTATCGTATATAAAAAATCCCGCCCCGGTGTTGCCCCCACCACACGTGGCCCATGAAATTCCGGCGTCTCCGGGTCGCCACTGGCAATTTCCGGGTAAGCATTGTCATTGAAATGTGTGGATGCCGCCCCTGACGCGGAACCCTCCATAACCGTGTTCACCGCTGCCAGCACCGCTGTGGCAGCCGCCAATTTCACAACATCGCGTCGCTTACGCAATCGGGCCATCGTATTTCTCCGCATAAGTTGTGCACCGAACTAAGGCCGCACGGCCCATACGGTACTATATAAATTTGGAACCTGCCATAGCTTTTTAGCTGTACTGCATGGACAAATCTATGGCCACTACTGTCCGGTCATAAGTCCAGTAGTAGCAACTGGTTACGATCATGCGTAATGGATTTGCGCATCCCTTGCGACGAAAACAGTTTATTTATCGGTGTTTTCTGCATTAGTGTTGCGCCGAG
>JAKATV010000187.1 GCA_021818565.1 Planctomycetota bacterium | reverse complement strand
ATATGCGTATCATGCCCGCAAGGTGATTCACGCCATTTGGGGTGCCGGGCAGATGGCGTGGACCAAGATAGTTGTTGTCGTGGATGAACATGTCGATGTGCATAATCAGGATGACGTGCTGTTTCATGTAGCAGCCAATGTCGATCCGCGGCGCGATACATTTATTGCCGAGGGACCACTGGATATTCTGGATCATGCCGCGCCGGCCATGGGCGCGGGAAGCAAACTGGGCATAGATGCCACACGCAAATGGCCCGGTGAGGGAACCGTTCGGGATTGGCCGGACGAAATTGAAATGGATGCGGTAACCGTTAAAACTGTCACGCAGCGCTGGAAGGAATATGGATTCTAATATGATCAAAACCCGATTCGCCCCGTCACCGACTGGATTTTTACACGTCGGCGGAGCCAGAACCGCTCTGTTTAACTGGTTGTATGCCCGCAAGCATGGCGGGCAGTTTGTGCTGCGCATTGAAGATACGGACCAGGTGCGGTCTACCGCGGAATCAGCCGCCGGAATTCTCTCCGACCTTCAATGGCTGGGCCTTAACTGGGATTGCGGCCCGCAACCCGGCGGCGTGAAAAATGAATATTTTCAATCCATGCGGCTGGATCTTTATAACGCGCATCTGGACAAGCTGGTAAAGGACGGACGCGCGTATGAAGCGTACGAAACACCGCAGCAACTCGCGGCGATGCGCATGGTGGCGGAAAAAATGAAGCGGCCTTTTCGCTATCGCCGCAACATGCCGGGACGGGCCGAGCGCGGCAGCGGGCCAACCGTGTTGCGGTTTGAAATGCCCTTTGAAACCATCACATTTCATGATTTAATTCTGGGCGACATTTCCGTCGGCGGTGAGGAACATGATGATATCATCATACGTAAATCCGACGGGTTTCCTACCTATCACTTTGCGGTGGTCGTGGATGACCATGATATGGGCATCACCCATGTGCTTCGTGCCCAGGAACATCTGATGAATACGCCCAAACATCTGGGCTTATACCAAGCGCTGGGCTGGCAGCCGCCGGCCCATGCCCACATGCCGCTGGTGTTTAATATGGACAACACCAAAATGTCCAAACGGGATAAAACCAAAGCCGCGCGGGCCGCGGCGGCGGCATGGATTAAGCAGGGCCATACGTTGGAAACACTGGTTGAAAAATCCGGCATCCCGGCAGATCAGCTCAAGGAATTTCTGGATAAAAAAACTGACGACTCCCGCCTTGCGGCGGCCATCGGTGCCGCGTTAGCCGTGCACTTACCGGAAATTGATGTGCAGGATTTCCGGCGCAGCGGATATCTGTCAGATGCGTTGCTGAATTTTATCGCCTTGATCGGCTGGTCCCCGGGGGAAAATCGGGAAATTCTTTCACGTGAGGAAATGCTGCAACTGTTTTCCCTGGAGACCATTGGTAAAACCAGCGGCCGCTTCGACCGAAAAAAACTGCTGTGGATGAACGGTGAATATATCCGCAAGCGAAGCATTGACGACCTGCTGCATGATCTTGCCGCGTTTAATGCGGTCACTGATTACCCGATCAAGCACGCCACAGAGTCGCAACAGCGCGACCTCCTGGCGATGTATCAGGAACGCACCGGCACCTTGGCGGAGATGGCTGAGAATTCCCGTTTCTTTTTTGAAGAACCGGAGATGGACGCCGCGGCATTTAAAAAGCATGTTGAATCGGGTAATGGCCGGGGGCTGTTGCAACAGATTCGCGATATGCTGGATTCCATCACAGATTGGTCGAAGGACCAGTTGGTTCCAGTAATTGAAAAAATTATTGAACTGGGTGAAAAACGCGGCTCCGCCCCCCAGACGCTGCGTGTGGCCATCTGCGGCGGTTCGGTTTCGCCGCCACTACTGGAAACAATGTGTCTGCTGGGGCGCACTACCACCTTGGCGAGGATTGATAAAGCCCTGCAAAAAACCGGGTGACGACTGACTCGGCCCCGTCACGAGCGGGTGTGTACAATTGTCATGGCGAACGCGCGGATAGCAATCCACAAGTTTTTGCCCCGTAGCTCAATGCGGCAGCGATACGTTCGCGGTGGAATATGGTTTGATAACACTCATCGTTGCCCCGTCTCGGTCGGCTCTCGGCGACCGCCATCGGGCTGATATCCGCCGTCGCATGGGTGGGTGAGCAATTACCTCGCGGATGCCGCCGACACACCATTTGTCTCAGCATCCTCCGATTCGGTGGATTGATACTGCTCGCTTGGGCCTATGACATCTGCTGCCTGGCGATCTATCTGTTCTTCCAGCATCAGGCGCAATCGGCCCAGTGCCCGGACTTCCAATTGCCGCACACGGGCCTTGGTAATGCCCATGCGCTGCGCAATTTGCGATAGACTCGTGGGACCTTCGCCGGCTTCCAAGCCGTAATGGGCCGCCAAAAGGTCACGTTCCCGGCGGGGGAGTTTAGCCATGGCATCTATGAGTCGGCCCTGCATCAGCAGCATGTCCACCGCGTCCGGGATGCTTTGTTCCTGGGATTCGCCAAGTTCGTCGAGCAAATCAGTTTGGGTTGTGACCAGCCGCTGATCCACGCGCGTGGTGTTATCACCAATTCTGCGGGCAAAGTTTTTCATCAGCACATACGTCAGGTAGGTGCTGAATTTTACGCCGCGGGAAAAATCAAAGGTGTCCACGGCACGCATCATCCAAAGATTGCCATCGGAAATTAATTCAAAGAGATCATGTTGCGAGTGCTGATGCTTTCGGGCCACATGCACCACCACGCGCAAATGCGCTTGCAAGATTTGATTGCGTATGGCACCGGCGGTTGCCAGTAGCGATTCAATTTCCTCAATATCGGCTGTGCGGGCGGCGTTTACATCAATGCGGGCTTGCAACCTGGCGGCCTTGGCTTTGAGATAATTCATTCTTCTAAAGGCATCGGTCATCACCGCCTGGCTCAGCATAGGCTGGCGGAACACATCCGAGAGATAGGCGGGAATATCATTAGGCTGCCGGAGCACAATTTGCTCTTTGGCCTCTATGCCGGCCAAGGGTAGCATTGGTTCATGGCGGGCCTTTTCAGGCAGATCTTTAAGGATAATCTGATCCGCATCGGGGTGATCGAACAGGGGATTGGTCACAAAGCGGATGAGAAGTTTTTTAATTTGTTGGGCTTTGTTCTGGCTGACTACCCGATAAATACTTGAGGTCGTGCGACAATAGCGTTTCGCCAGACAGTCCACGGATATACCGCGATCAAAGCAATCCACAATAATGCGTTTGTCCTGATCAGTCAGCGGGCCGGAGGTGTCGGGAAACACAGCCTGGTCAGGATGTTCGGCATCCCACCGGCGTATGACGTAGCGTATGGTTTCCGGGCTGCGTTTGGTGTGCCGGGCGATGCGCCGGGAAATAAGTTTTAAGC
>JAKATV010000416.1 GCA_021818565.1 Planctomycetota bacterium | reverse complement strand
ATTCGAGAGTTTCCCACGCCCGCCACCTACCGGGAACTTATTGACAGAACAATCGCCATCATGAAGTCGGTGGAAAGCACCCAGGCGAAAACACTGCGAATAGGAATCAGTGTGCCGGGAAATGTGGACAATTTGGCACAGCAATGCCTCTTTGCGCCCAATCTGCATATCCTTGACGGACGCAAGCCGGGGATTGACATTCAAAACGCCCTGGGCATCGAAACGCGAATTGTGCATGAGACCATTGCCACATGCCTCGCGGAACGTATGTACGGGGAAGCCCGAGGCGTGCGAAATTTTGTCATGATCGGCACCTATGAAGGATTCGGAATGTGTGCGGTTGTTAATGGAGACCTGCTGATTGGCGCGCATGGCCTGGCCGGAGAACTCGGGCATATTACGGTTCAGCCCGACGGTGATCTCTGCGGCTGCGGCAACCGCGGTTGCCTGGAAACATTATCCACCGACCCAGCTTTTACCCGCCTTGTAAATCGGACCGCCGGTAACACGCTTAATATCCGGGAAATTCGAGACGCCGTGAACAGCGGGAAATTGGATGTAAAAGCACAATTGCACACCTCACTGGACTATCTCGCAATCGGCGTGGCTGCCGCTATCAACATCTTCGATCCGGAACTCGTGGCGCTGTGTTCTCGAATGCTTGATATCGCACCCGACGCTCTTGGCTATCTGAATTCGAAAATTGCGGCCAAGGCTCTGCGGCCCCTGGCACAGCGGTGCCAGGTGATTCGTGTCGAAGGCGATACGTTGCGCGGAGGGGTCGCCGCGGCGATCAACGACATTGTTGAATCGCTGGGGCCACAGATGAACTGGAATCGATAAGCCACTGACAACGGCTCGCAGACGCATGTGACCACCGAGCACTCCACGCGGCAGTCAGGAGCGAACCCCAGCCGTCGCCACGGCGGATGTTACCGCGAGCCATTGCTTATTGATGGCGGGGCATCGTTTGGTTTGGCACCCCAGTTTCGGTTGGGGGTTTTACCAAGTGCATAGGACAATCTTCCGCCGGCGGTCAAGGCTCTGATGTTGATCCAATTTTTCCGATGAACATCACCGTTAAGCTTCACGCTTTGAATATACGGCGTGAACGCCGGTTTGGCGGTGGTGGTAATAACAAAGCGGCCGCCGGTATAGGGGGCATGCAGATGAATGCTGATTTTGGGGAATGCCGGGCTGCAAAGTTCATACGCTGTGCTGGCGGGATCCACGGTATATAGCCCCATCATGCTCAGCACCGCCCAGGAAGACATTTCTCCGCAATCGTCATTGCCGGGGATTCCATTGGAAGAAAGCGTGTAGTTCTGCCGCAGCACCCGGCGAACCACGTACTGTGTTCGCCATGGCTTGCCGGAGAAGTTGAATTCAAACGGCGCTTCCAGGTCGGGTTCATTGTATGGGCAGTAGTACAGGGGCTTCCAGCCGGGCGTCTTATAGCTGAAAAATGCTTCCAGCCGACGGTTAAACCTCGCTGCTCCCACGGCATGAACCAGCCAATCCATGTCACATGGGGCCAGCCATTGATACTGCCAGCAGGAATTCTCCACGAAGCCGTGTCCTTGCGAGCGTTTGAACGGCTTACGCCATTGCCCATTGGATAACCGCGGGCGAAAATCATGATCCTTATGATCAAAAACATTGCGGAAATACAAGGCCCGCTCATGGAACATTGCCGCATCACGGGTTTTACCCAGTGCTTTGGCCAAATAATATAGCGAGCTATAAGCGACGCAATCTTCCTGAATTTGGGATACCGAGCCATATCCTTCATAGTTATCCGGATCAAAATGCAGCTTGTTAATCCAGTTGATATTGCTTTCACCCTGATAAGGTCGGCCCGGCGGCGGTGCCTCTGTGGCGTCTTTGAACATCCCCTGCCAGGCGGCGTTGATATTAAACCCGTGCAGACCATCCAGATAGGCCATGCACATGACCGTGGTTAATGGACTGCCGCACATGACATTGGTGTAATGATTAATCTGCGGCCAGCGGCCAATCCAGCCCCCCTGCTGATACATCAGCACAATGGATTGGCACATGTCTTCCATGCGTTTGGGTTCAATGAGTGCCAACAGCGGCATTTCACTGCGGTAAATATCCCAGCCGGAATAATTGCAATAAATATGATGTCCGGCGGCCACATGGTGAATTCTGCCGTCAAAGCCCAGGTAACGCCCGTCGGCATCGCTGAAAATGCTGGGCATTAACATGCTGTGATACAAAGCGGTGTAAAATACTTCCCGCTGCGAAGGCAAACCACCGGAAATATGGATCACACTAAGATCATGATTCCAAGCCTTTGCGGCGGCCCGACGAATACTCTGAAAGCTTTTACCGGCAACTTCCTGCCGCAGATTATTTTCCGCGCCGGCCAGATTCACATAAGAAATGCCCACACGCACGGTAATGCTTTGCGCTTTAGATAATGCCGGCCAACTGGCATACCCGCCCACCCACTGGTTATGGCCCGTCTGCCGCACGCTTTGCGAATCGACATGCAGTTTGCCCACGCCCTTTTCCCCGCTCCAGGTACCACTGACGGCAAAGGGTTTGCTGAACTGCATGACGAAATGGACTTTGTAGCTTTGATTGTTGCCGCAAAAACAGTGATCCACCACATACCCGGTGATTTCATGGTTGTTGACAATCTGTACGTGGGAAGCCACGGTGTAATTAAGCGTGTGGCTGATGGGAATAAGGATATTAGCCTGCTTGCCGGCGGGGAATGTGAATTTGGCCATACCGCACCGATTGGTGGCGGTGAGCTGAGCATTGATACCCCAGCGCAACAGTTGAACATGATAATAACCGGGCTTGGCGGATTCCATGACGTGGGAGTAAACAGATTGGAAGTTCTTCACCTGCGTATGCACCGGTCCGGTGGTGGCGGTGAAAAATACATCCCCTTCATTATTACAGCCCGGGCCGCTCATGTGCGTCATGCTAAAGCCCTGAATGTGGCGTTGGTAGTAGTGATAACCGTATCCAGATGATTCCGTATCCGGACTTAATTGCACCATTCCAAACGGCATGGAGGGGCCGGGGAACAAATTAATGCTGCCGCCCGGCCCGGCACCCGTGCCAATAAATGGATTGACCAAATCCACCGGCGACACCGCCGCAAAAGCTGTCGGCTTGGCGGAATGAAAGGAAAAATCACTGACCGTTTGCACCGCTGTGGCGTCTCCGCTGGCACCGGTAAAACCAACATAGGCCAGGTCACCACCAACCGCCAATGGAATATCGAGTTGCCTGCTCCATATAAAACTCCGGCCGGTAATTTCATCAGTTAGCACGGCTGTTAAGGTTAATCCGTTGTAGGTCAATTTAATGCGGATGGGATGCCCCGACCGAAGATTTACCGGCCCGGTGCTGTCATATCTTCC
>JAKATV010000430.1 GCA_021818565.1 Planctomycetota bacterium | reverse complement strand
GATCTACTAGCCATGAACCGCGTCCATTACTTGCCGGAGTCGTCTGGGCCGGTCGGGACGGCATATTGGCGATCACCTACACGCACCTGCTGCAATGGAAATTCTCAGCCGGAAAAGCCGAGTGTACGGCCACGGCGCTTGGGTCGAAGGTAGGGCACCAACGGATCGGCCTGTTTGCCCGTCATCAGGGAGCGGTGCTTGTTTCGGCTTGCGGGCCGACCACTGGCCATAAACCTGCACTCATTTTAAGTCGCATCTCAGCAGGAGCGCTGGCGCTTCGGCAATGGCTCAGGCTGTCAGGCGAGGCAAGCGGAATACGCGTTGGCCCCGGCGGCCGCGTGGATTTCCCCCGTGTGATTTTTCCGGCGGCCGGGGATTGGATCGGGACAGTGCCCTACGACGCGGTCCCCGGCGACCGGCTCGTGATTCGGCGGATTGGTCGCGGGGCCGCGCCGGCCGAAACGCATCGACTGTTTGAAACCAGAAACATAGGCTTCGCAGCGGCGGATGGCAAGAGCTTCGGATGGGTATCCCTGGGGCACTGGGTCCGGTTGTTAGCAATGGGGAATGGCTCCGGGGTGGTTGCGCGTATACACGTCACCGGTCCGGATATTCAATACGGTGCCCTGTCGCCACGTGGCCGGCAACTGGCATTGATTGCCTATGGCCCGAGCACGCTGCTTGGTTCGCAGACGATCCTTGAACTGTTGCGAGCTAACAATCCGAGCCAGGAAAAGCTCCTTCAGCTTTCCAACGGATATACGACCAATATGGCGCCAGCGTGCCCGCCGGTATTTTCGCCCGATGGGAGGCTCGTCGCAGCCGCAACCCTTCGGCGAACATCGCACTTTCCGGACGAAGTGCTGATCGTAGACGCAGGCAGCCCTGGGATTTACTGCAAGGCCCGATTCGGGATGGACGCCCCCATCAGTCTTGCGTTCTCACCTGGCGGGCGGCAATTGGCGATCGAATGCTGGTATCGCATCTTTGTGTTCAAATTACCCAAAGGTTTTCCCCCGCAGCGGGGCGCGACCCCCGGTGCTGGTCGGAATAGAGCATTCCTTCATCGTGTAGAGACGGTGACGATTCCGCAGAAATAGGTGCTAATGTCAAATGTTGCGGACGGGCGTAAATCTGGGGTGCATCCAATTTTTAGTGGCGCCATGCCAAAATGGCAGGTATAAATAGAGAGATACATCCGGCATTGTGCTGGATGAGGAGCTTTGCGTAAGGAGACGCCGATGCAAGTTGAAATAACGGTGAAAGTGAACGGTCAGTTGGTCAAGACACATGTGGCGGAGGTGGGTGGTACGCTGGAGGAGATGGAAGAAACGATCCATGCGTTGGGTAAGCAGGTGGCGAATCATTCGCTGCAGGCGAGTGTGGAGGCGGTGACGAACCAGCGCCCCCTTTTTCGAAAGAGGGCGGCAAGCTGCGACACAAAGGCTACGAGCCCCGGACGTTAATGGGGATGGATGGGGCGATCAGCTTTCGGCGTGCGCGTTATGTGTGCAGTCAGACAGGGCGGAGTGTTTTTCCATTGGATGAGGCGTTGGACCTGCCGTCGGGGGATATAACGGTGAGTCTGGCCCGGCGTGCGCTGCGGTTGGCGACCTTCATTGGATTTGCGGAACTCCAGCAGGAGTTGCGTGAGCAGCATGATGTGCGTGTGACCGATTCGACGCTCGACGCGCTGATGCGCAAGGCTGGCGGCGTAGCGTATCAGGAGCAGCAGGCCCGCGTGGATAAGCTGGAGGCGGCATCGCCCGGGCTTTCCCGCGAAAGGCTGGTGCGGGTAACACGGTCGGCGCCGCGGAGAATGTATATCAGTTGCGACGGTATAACTTATCGCACACGTCTGCGGCAACCGGATCCGCAGCACAAGAATCGCCAGTGCCTGGTGTACCAGGAAATGAAGGTCGGCTGCGTATTCTGGCAGGAGGAAGATGGCGCGTGGCGGAAGCAGGCGGTAGCCGGGCGTGGGGGGCCGGAGCGGTTTGGCTTGAGCCTTTGGGAACTGGCCGTGCAGTGTGGACTGCTGGATTGCCCGGAGGTGATCTTTATCAGCGATGGAGGCCTTTGGTGTCAGAGCGTGGCGGAGACGTATTTTAAGGAGGCTCGGCGCATCTTGGACTGGTATCACCTGTGTGAGCACGTGTGGATGGCGGCGCGTACGCTCTATCCCAAGGACGAGAAACTTGCGGGCAATTGGGCCGGCAGCAGTATGCACCACCTCCACGAGGGCGGGGGCGTCGGTCTGCTGCACCATCTGGAACGCTGCCGGACGATGCGTCCGGCGCAAGACGCTCCAGCCATCGAAGCGATTCTGAATTATCTGCGGCCGAGGCTGGCGATCACGAATTACGTAGCGTATCGCAGGCGCGGTTACGTGATCGGGTCAGGCATGATGGAATCGACGTGCAAGCAGGTGGTCGCCCAGCGCCTCAAAGGCCCTGGCATGCAATGGAGTGAACAGGGCGCCTTGGCCATGACCTCGCTGGTTGCCCATCGCCTCAACGGCACATGGAACCAATTCTGGGGCCAGCGGCCACTCCAATTGGCCGCCTGACCGCCACGAACTTCTGGATGCACCCCCATTTCGGAGCCGTTTCCCGGTATCCTTGTTGATTGCGCCGCTCCGCGTTAATCTATTAGTTTCGCCTACTGATATGGAAGATGTTCTTCCATAATGGCGCGATTTCGGGGCCTTTCGTAATCCGGTTGCCCCTACTTTAACAAACATGGCGGGCCTTGGAATGCTTTTACCGTGTAACCGGATGCTGGAGAGTACATAATGCGTACCGATATTAAGGTCGCTCTGGTGGCGGTGCTGGTGGTGGTGCTGCTGGTTATCACGTATTTTGCATTTTCCCATCATTCCACCAAGCGAAGTTCGGAAGGTGTGCTTCCTTCACAGCAGCCGGGCCTGATGCCCGCAACGGATAATACTTCCGGAGCGTCCACGGCAACAACTCAAACATCCTCAAACCAGACATCCGGCGGCACGGCGTCGGCTATTATTCCGCCTGCCGCATCCCAACCCGCGGCGAGTTCCCAATCCGCTCCCGGATTGGTACAGGTGAACCCGACCACCGGGCCGGCGGGAACCAACTTGACGGCAAGTACGCAGAACAGTGGGGCTGGTGGTGGAATGTCTTCCGGCAATGGTTTAACGACGGCTGACACCGGCGAAAATTCCGGCACCGCGGCTACGGACAATTCCGGCAGTGGCGGCAATTTGGGC
Source organism: Planctomycetota bacterium (assembly GCA_021818565.1). Classification (GTDB taxonomy): domain Bacteria; phylum Planctomycetota; class Phycisphaerae; order WQYP01; family WQYP01; genus JAMDCX01. The sequence goes on along the minus strand of JAKATV010000430.1, from coordinate 165 downwards.
GCCGGTAATCAAGGAAACGCGGGGAATAACGGAATTGCCTTATCCGGCAGCGGTACGGCGGACAACAGCGGTTCCTCCGGTGTCGCGATTCCAGGCACTTCTTCGGCGAGCGGGTCGCAAGGGCTTGGCGGGGGAAATAACAATCCCAGCTCAAGCGCGTCCAAT
>JAKATV010000459.1 GCA_021818565.1 Planctomycetota bacterium | reverse complement strand
ATCTTTCCATGCTCACCAGGGTGGTGCGTGATTTAACCTGATACCCAATGATTAAATCATTGATCCATTCTTCAAGCATGATCGAAGCAGGAAGCTTGGCGGCCAAAGCACGCGGTAACAGAACCGGAAATATTTCACTGCGCACCAGCGACCAAGCATCATCGCTCTGTGGACTCTCCTGTTCCGGATCCTGTACCATCAACTCGTCAAAAAAGCGTTTGACATTTTCCGCCAGGTGTTCCGGTTGCTCCATAAAGGTGTGATGCAACGGCGAGACCCGAATACGCATTCCCCCCACGCTGATGGTTTCATCATCCACCGGAGCCACCGGTGTCGCGGGCGTAATATCTTTCGCAAGATCCACCACCGCTTGGATAAATGGACTTTTAAGTGTGTCACGAACACCCACGCGCACCGCCGCGATGATGCCGTCTTCCACCGGCTTAAGGAAATTTACCGCCTCATACGTCCCCCGGCAGGATGCGAAGATCACATCCTGTCCATGAAATACCGCCCAGAATCTCGTGCCGGTTGCGGCTTGTTTCTTCATGAGTTTTTGCGCCAGGACCGAAACCATTCCCTTGCAATCAGCACCTTGGGCGGTGCAGGTCACATGGTGCATGCCCAGCACCATTTTGGGCGCTTCAGTGATACGCATATTTTTATAGCGTCCCAGCCACTGTTTGAATCGCGCCAACGCCTGACGCGGATTCACCGGTGCAAGCGCCGGGGTATTTTGTCCGCCGGAACGATCAGATCCCTCTGCCTGATCGATTCCGGCGGTCATTTGCAATTTCATTTGAATGCTCTGGGCCGGATCGTGAATCAGCAGATGGCCGTCATCACGTTGCACGGCGGTGAAATCATTGGGAATTTCCACCGCATAGCCGTCACCGGAAACTGTCTTCCAACCTCTCATGGGAAAACCTCCAAAGAGCCGCGGATATGGCGGGAAATTTCCTCACTCTGGAGCTACAACGCCGGACCATGAAGAAGCCGCCCCGCGGCAGGATTAAATTTTTCAACTCTACGTTCTTCGATGCGGTTCTGTGATATGTCAAAACCGCCGAAACCAAAATGTTAATACTTCTATCGAACCGTACAGGCCCAAACGTTAAAACAAATATCATCGAAAATTCTTCTGGGACGTGCGCGGTTGCCGGTATGTTTGCCGCGATCAGAAAAGCACTCGGAGAGACGGTTAAAATCGCTTATGATGACAACGCCTATAACGGAGATGCCGGTAATGAGCGGTGGATTATTTGACCAACCCTTGTATGAGGTGCCTGATAAAGCCCGCGGCAAACGCGGCGGTGCCGGTAAAAGCCGCGAACGCGTCGAAGCGCCCGCAGATATCAAGCCCCCTGTGCGTCAGAACGCTTCGGATAACGCTCCATCCACGGATGCTAGCCCGGTGGCGGCCCAGGTTGATCCTGCGGCGATTCCGATACATTCCCGGCAAAGCAATGATTCGGCGCACTTCGCCGGGCCGGAGCCGGTAAGATCCGTCAGTGAAATCAACGGGCTTATCGGGCGTGTGCTTCAGTCGCAATTGCCGGCTGTGCTGCGTGTGCGCGGAGAAATTTCAAATTTTAATATATACAGCAAGGGACACGCTTTTTTCAAACTTAAAGATCAGCGGTCAGAGTTACCTTGCATGATGTGGCGTAATGATCTGGAAAAGCTGCGATTTTCGCCGACAGACGGCTTGGAGGTCATCGCGGAGGGGGAGGTGAAGCTGTATGAAGCGCAGGGCCGATTGCAGTTATATGTTCATTCCATGATCCCGCAGGGGGCGGGAGAATTGGAGTTGGCGTTTCGCCAATTGTGTGACAAACTGCGCGCGGAAGGTTTGTTTGACGCCGCCCGCAAGCGGCCTATCCCCTCGGTTCCGCTGCATATTGTCGTTATCACCAGTGCGACCGGCGATGTATTTCATGATGTGTTAACCACCGCCCGCAATCGCTTTGCCAATATTCATATTATGTTGTTCCCGGTTCAAGTGCAGGGGGCCCCGGCGGCGACTGATATTGTGCGCGCCATTGAATTGGTCAATGCGCATGCCGAGACGATTGGCGGGGTGGATTTAATTCTGCTGGTGCGCGGTGGCGGGTCGCTGGAAGATTTATGGGCCTTTAATGAGGAAGCAGTCGCTCGGGCGATTATAAATAGTTCCATTCCCATTGCCACGGGCATCGGCCATGAGCCGGATATTACCATTGCGGACCTTGTGGCGGATTTGCGCGGCCCCACGCCCACGGGGGTAGCGGCGCTGGTGGTACGGGAAAAGCGGGCCTTGGCGAAATCGGTGGCGGTGCTGGAGGACATGTTGCTGCGTGAATGGACCACGCGATGCCGGGATGGTCAACACGTTTTGGATTTACGGCAAGCGGCCTTGACGGAAGAAATTTTCCGCATGATGCGAAGCGCGTCGCGAAAAACCGATAGTGCGGGTCGGCAGATTGCGGCCATAGAGCCGCGACACGCCATTGCGCAAGGCTGGCGGCGATTGGAGAACGCGACGCAACAACTGCGGCAGCGCGGTGCGGAAATTATCCGCCACAGCCGCGATCGCCTGGTGGAAACCGTGACCGATTTACAGCGCCATGGTCCGCAGGCCAGACACGCGAAATATCGCGCTGCACTGGCAGGTTTCAACACGCACCTCGCTTCGGCCATGCGCCATAAGCAGCAATTCAGTGTGCAACGCCTGGCGGATTTGGAAAAACAGTTGAAGCTGGCCGGCCCGTTGCAGGTGTTGAACCGCGGCTTCACCATCACCACGGATCAGCGCGGCCGGATCGTGAAAAGTGCCGGACAGGTTCAACCGGGGGAACAGGTCGCCACGCGCACCGCTGACGGCACGTTCGGTTCGATCGTCGCGGACGGAACTTGACGGAATCTCATTACGCCCGGTATGCTGCCACTGCGAACGGAACTTTTTCTCGTATGTGAGGTGCCCCATGCAATGTCCAATGTGCCATCAAGCCCTGCGCGGCCTTGATTATCAGGGAGTTCACATCGAAACCTGTCCCGCCTGCGGAGGCGACTGGCTGGATGCCGGTGAACTAAGCAACATTGTCGAGGCTCGCCAGACCCGTTTTACAGAACAGGAATGTGTGGCCGTGGCGCAGGCGGCGACGATCAAGGGTGTCAAACTGACCACGCTCGACCGGCATTTAACATGCCCCAAGTGTGGCGGCACCACCCACCCGGTGAACTATGGCGATGACAGCGGGCTGATCATTGACCAGTGCGCCCAGTGTAGCGGTGTCTGGATCCCGCGTGGGGAACTCGACAAAATCGATGAACTGGTGCATGGATGGGATGACGAGTTGCCCGATGACCTGGCAAAATATGGCCCCCGGCTTCGACAGGTCGCCGCCGAGGTCAATCAGGACGAGACCGTTCACAT